>NZ_DDCJ01000163.1:10329-14239 GCF_002335285.1 Thalassolituus sp. UBA2009 | reverse complement strand
CGGTTTTATTGTGTGTGCAAATGAGACAAAAGCCGCGCCAGTACTGGGGCTGATAGGGGGAATGATCAATTGCACGAAGTGCGGAAAAGTGCAAAGCAGCGCGGATACCGGATAAGGGGGACGCGAAGAACGTCAGGGAATACGTGGGGTTCCGGCCTGTTTGGCGAATTGCACAAGTGTGCGGGTAAAAGCGGATAGGTCGGGGAAAGTTGACATGAAAGTTGACATTTTTGCGCGAAAAAAACGTATTTGACATGCTGTTGACATGAGGCACCCAGAATGGATCTGGGCGCCTATGTCGTTGATTTTAAAGGGGAAAATGGTGGGCCTTCCCGGACTCGAACCGGGGACCGTACGATTATGAGTCGCATGCTCTAACCAACTGAGCTAAAGGCCCTTGTGCGCTATCCGCTGCTTGTCTGCAGCAAATCCGGCAGTGGCTGCAGTCCTGCAGCTTTGAAAAGAGGCTGCATTATAAGCAGCTCTCAGTGTGAGTGCCACCTCTTTGATTTGCATAAGAAAAGTGTCGGGTGAGGCCACTGCTTGCCGGCTTTGGCCGGGCTGTTGTATTGATTGTTGTATCGATTGCTGTGCCGGCGGTTGTGTTAGTTGCTGTAGCAGCCGTCTGGCTTACAGCCAGATCAGCAGGGCGGATAACGTCAGCACTGACCCCAGGGTGCTGAGCAGAATGGTGCGCGAGACTACGGCGGCATCCTGCTGATAAAACTCGGCCAGCATATAGGGGCCGGTGCCCGTCGGCAGGGCGCTGAGCAATACTGCGGCACTGGCCCACAGCGGCGGCAGAGCAAACACGTAGGTGGCGAGCAGCCAGGTAAAAAGCGGATGGGCAATAAGCTTAATGCCCACCAGTGTGCCGGCGCAGCGGGTATTGCCGGGTTGTTTATGGGCGAGAAAAGCACCGAGTGAAATTAAGGCACAGGGCACCGTGGCGTCGCCGAGTAAGGTCAGCAGAGCACCGGCCACCGCCGGTACATCCAGATTCAGCAGGTTCCAGGCGATACCAATCAGTGGCGAAATCACCAGCGGGTTTTTCAGCAGGGCGATTCCTACTTTGAGCATCGCCTGACCGATTCCCCGGCCTTTCTGCAGGCTGACTTCGACACAGATAACGGCGATGGCAAACAACAGGCTGACCACCACCAGAGTGGCAATCAGGGCCGGTGCCAGGCCGTTGTCGCCGAGCACAAACAGGCATAGTGGAATACCAACGTAACCGGTGTTGGCATAGGAGGCGCCCAGTGCCTCCAGACTAGCGGCAGACAGCGGCGCACCTCGCCGGGAACGCCACAGCAGCGTGAGTACAAAAGTGGCGAGGGTGGCGAGGGTAAAGGTGAGCACAAAGCCGCTGTGCCAGATATCGGCCAACTGAGCTTTGGCGGTGAGGTTAAACAGCAGCGCCGGCAGGCACAGCCAGACCACCAGACGGTTCAGTTCGGAAGCGGCACTTTCGCCCAGACGGTGAGTTTTGCGCAGAATAAAACCGAGCAGGATCAGGCCAAAAATAGGCGTCAGGGTATTGAGAATAAAAGACATTTTAGTGCTACGGCATTGAGTACGCTGTCAGCATAGTGGGGTGGTTGCGACGTCACAATCTGGATTTAGTCGTAGTCGTGCTGCACAGACTTGTTGTGCTGGGTTTATGTGCAGGGCTTATGTAGAGAGTGCTTTGTTGAGGTTCAGGTTTTCCGCTTAGGGTTCGGCTGTGGAGCGCGACGAACCTGCAGTTGTTCCAGTAACCACTGCCCGGCAGGGCCAAGTGCGGTGCGGCGTGACCAGGCGACATCGATTTCCACGCCGCGCGGATAACCGCTGACAGACAGTTCCTGCAGCTGTTTGCCAAAGCGCTGTACCAGTGCTCTGGGCAACTCTGCCCAACCGAAACCGCGTTCGGCAAATTCCATTAAGGTCAGATAATCGGGAGCCGACCAGACCTGCCCATGGCTTGGCTGGCTGCCAGGAGCATAGGTACGGATCAGCAGCTGACGTTCATTTTCCAGATCCTGCCGGCGCGGGCTGGTCAGTCTGGCCAGTGGATGGTCGCGGTGCACATACAGGCTGAACTGCGCGTTATCCGGCAGGCGGGCGGTGGCGACGTCGGCCGGGTACTGACTTTGCGCGGCGAGGATGCCCATATGCACCTGACCCTTCTGAATCATATCGATGACATCGGCGCCTTCCGCCGGGCCACAGCGCAGCTCTGTGTGCGGAAAGCGTTCGGCAAAGCTGGCCATCACTTCGCCATGAAAGACAACGCTGTAGATATCGGTCATCACCAGTGACAGCAAGGGTTCAATATTGGCCGCCAGCCGCTGGGCCAGGGCATCGAGTTGTTCGCTGGCGGCGAGAATGGCTTCCACCTGCACCAGTACCTGGCGACCGGCTTCGTTCAGTTGCGGCTGACGGCCGCTGCGGTCGAACAGTGGGCAGCCAATATCCGTTTCCAGATTGGCAATGGCGATGCTGATGGTCGACTGGCTCTTGCCCAGACGCCGTGCGGCGGCGGAAAAGGAGCCGCTGGCGGCCGCTTCAACAAAGGCTTTCAGAGATTCCGGAGAGTAGCGCATGTATTGATAAAACCGATGGAAGCTATGTTTTAAGTATCTGTTTTATGAAAGATCATAGCAATCCGCTTTATTTGCCAGACGACAGATCATGAAGACCATCCTGAACAAAGAACGAATTATTCACGCCACCGGTTTCGAGCTGATTGCCATTCTGCTGTTTACTCCGTTAATGGCCTGGGCACTGAATGCTGAGGTCGCCACGACCGGTGCTCTGACGGTAATGATGTCGTTGCTGGCGATGCTGTGGAACATGGTTTACAACGGCCTGATTGACCGTTACTGGCCAACCGACCGGCAACAGTGGCGTTTCCGCGTGCGTTTGCTGCACGGCTTTGCGTTTGAAGCCGGACTGGTGGTGCTGTGTCTGCCACTGGCGGCCTGGATGCTGGATCTGACGCTGTGGCAGGCATTTTTTGTGGAGCTGGCATTCTTCGTCTTTATTCTGCCTTACACCGTGCTCTATAACTGGGTTTTTGATAAGGCGTGGGGACGCTGGCAAAGCAAAACAAAGCCGGCAGCTGTTGTTGTTTGATGTTCGGCTTTTGTTTGATGTGCGCCTGGCCAATAAAAGAACATAAAAAAACCCGCACGTGGCGGGTTTTTTTATGCGCGGACGATTACTCGTCGATAAAGCTGCGCAGGTGATCGGAGCGTGAAGGGTGACGCAGTTTGCGCAGAGCCTTGGCTTCGATCTGACGGATACGCTCACGGGTTACGTCGAACTGTTTGCCGACTTCTTCCAGCGTGTGGTCGGTATTCATGTCGATACCGAAGCGCATACGCAGTACTTTGGCTTCTCTTGCGGTCAGGCCAGCCAGCACAGAGCGGGTGGCTTCGGTCAGGCCGTCAGAGGTAGCAACATCGAGAGGAGACTCGGAGTGAGTATCTTCGATAAAGTCGCCCAGATGTGAATCTTCATCGTCACCGATCGGGGTTTCCATGGAGATTGGTTCTTTGGCGATCTTCAGTACTTTGCGGATTTTGTCTTCCGGCATTTCCATGCGCTCAGCCAGTTCTTCCGGCGTTGGCTCACGACCCATCTCCTGCAGCATCTGACGGGAGATGCGGTTCAGTTTGTTGATGGTTTCGATCATGTGCACCGGAATACGGATGGTGCGCGCCTGGTCAGCGATAGAGCGGGTAATCGCCTGACGAATCCACCAGGTTGCGTAGGTGGAGAATTTATAACCACGACGGTATTCGAATTTATCTACCGCTTTCATCAGACCGATGTTGCCTTCCTGAATCAGATCGAGGAACTGCAGACCACGGTTGGTGTATTTTTTAGCGATGGAAATAACCAGACGCAGGTTGGCCTCAACCAT
>NZ_DDCJ01000163.1:0-10184 GCF_002335285.1 Thalassolituus sp. UBA2009 | reverse complement strand
GGTGTATTTCTTGGCGATGGAAATAACCAGACGCAGGTTGGCCTCAACCATTTCTTTCTTGGCGCGACGGGCGCGGGCTTCACCGATGGATACGCGACGGTTAACTTCTTTAATTTCCGGAATGCTCAGACCAACGCGTTCTTCAACGGCGCGGATTTTCTTCTGCGAACGGAAAATTTCCAGACGGTAGGTGTCGAGTTTTTTCGAGTAGCTGTGACCGGCAGCGATCAGGCCATCGATCCATTCGTTGCTGACTTCATTACCCTGAAATTCTTTGATGAAGTCTTTACGGTCCATGCCGCACTTACGGGTCATCATCACCATGATCTGGCGTTCCTGGGTACGGATCAGATCCAGGGCATCGCGTGCACTGTTAACCAGTGAGTCGAAGTATTTTGGCGTCAGTTTAATGGGTGCGAACAGCTCGGCCAGTTTGGCGAGGGCTTCTTCGGTTTTCTTGTGCGCACGACCATTTTTGGCCAGGGATTTTTCCATGGCGTCATGGGCTGCACGGATTTCATCGAAACGACGGGTAACTTCGGCCATGTCGATGCCGCTGTCTTCGCTGTCATCGGTGCTGTCGTCGTCATCGGTGCTGTCATCGTCGGCTTCTTCTGCGGCAGCAGCGGCTTCCGGACCGGCTTGTGGGCCTGGCTCAGGATCAACATCGGACGGATCAATAAAGCCGGAGAAAATATCGCCAACGCGGTTCGGATCTTCTTCCGCTTCTCTGAATGCGTTCAGAATGGTTTCCGCAGCGCCCGGATAGTAAGCCAGGGCGGACATCACTTCGCGGATACCTTCTTCGATACGCTTGGCGATCACGATTTCGCCTTCGCGGGTCAGCAGTTCCACAGTACCCATTTCGCGCATATACATACGCACAGGGTCGGTGGTGCGGCCAACGTCGGATTCAACCAGAGCCAGGGCAGCGGCCGCTTCTTCTGCTGCGGCGTCATCGGCGGCATCAGACATAAACAGTGAGTCACCATCGGGCGCAACTTCAGATACCGGAATACCGATATCGTTGATCATGCGGATGATGTCTTCGACCTGATCCGGATTGGCAATATCGTCCGGCAGGTGGTCGTTTACCTGAGCATAAGTCAGGTAACCCTGCTCTTTGCCTTTGGCGATAAGTTCTTTAAGACGGGATTGTTGCGTGTTCGCTGACATAGAAGCCCTGTGTTCCGTTTTTTAAGGCGGAAGAAAAACGCCGAAGTATAACTTTTAACCGATCTTTAGGCCATAGGCACGACGTTAGGTTCCGCTGTTTTTGCGGATGCCGGTGCCTGTAACCGCAGGGTTCGGTTGCTTGCTTCACTATCTTCAGCAAGGTCAGTTAACGTGGGAAATCGGCCTGGCGAAAATATGCCCGGATGTGCCGATGCTGGCCTCTTGGCTCTGTCACGTTGGTTGCTGCGCTGCTGCAGTCGTTTATTGAATCCGGCAGCATTATAAAGCGGCTGTTGTCCGGATTCAGAAGTTCTTTGTATATAAGGGCTGTTGGTTAAATCTCAAGCCCCTGCGGCCGTTTTCTTTGCTGTTTTGCGGCCACTTTGTCTGTTTTTTGTTCAGTGTCTGTTTTCAGTGCCGGGCGTAAATGCGCGCACGCTTTTTGTTAATGCTGTGCAGTTGCTGGTGCAGTTCGCGTTTACGGGCTTTTTCTTCGTCGCTGAGTTTCTCGCCGCGTTCAAATTTGCTGGTCAGAGTGCGCAGTTCGGCGCTGAGTTTGCGCGCGCTCATCTGTTTCAGCACCACGGCGATATCGGCCGCGGTCGGTTTCATCTGGCTGTTGGGGTTGTCGGCCAGTTGCTGCAGTTCTGCCTGATAGGGCGAACCGATCCACTGAATAAGCAGACCAACACTGCTTTGCTGCGGTGCCTGTTTCAGTTTGCGCAGCACTTCAATCAGCAGGCGTTCGTACTCACTCTCCGGCTCGGTGTCGGGGAGTTCGAGTTCGGCTGAAAGTGATGGCTGCTTGACCAGTGCGGTCAGCGCTTTATGCACCAGTGGCGCCAGGGTGTCGGCACTGTGATCCTGATGCGGCGGCTGCGGTTCGTGCCGCTCATCATCCAGATAAGAAGGCAGCTGCTCTTCGTATTGTGCCTGTTCCGCCACGGCGGCTGTTGCTGGTGGTGATGACTCAAGGCGGTCGAGGGCGACACTGTCGGCGCCCAGTTCGTCACGCAGTTTATTGCGCATCAGGCTGCGCAACATGCCTTTCGGCAGTTTATTAATTAACGGGGCGGCCAGCTGATCAAGGCGTGCTTTGCCATCCAGAGTGTCGAAGTCGACCTGTTCTTTCAGGTGGTCGAACAGAAATTCCGGCAGATGCACGGCCTGATTCAGACGTTGTTCAAAGGCATCTTTGCCTTCCTGACGAACCAGGGTGTCCGGGTCTTCGCCATCGGGCAGAAACAGAAAGCGTGCCTGCACGCCGTCTTCCAGTACCGGTAATACGGTTTCCATCGCCCGAGCGGCGGCGGTGCGTCCGGCCTGATCGCCGTCAAAACAGAAAATGACTTCCGGCACGACTTTGAATAAGCGCCGCAGGTGGTGCTCGCTGGTAGCGGTGCCAAGGGTGGCCACGGCGTAATGAATGCCGAATTCGGCCAGCGCGACCACATCCATATAGCCTTCGACGATGACGATACGGGTCAGCTTCTGGCGGATTTTACGCGCTTCATACAGGCCATAAAGCTCGCGGCCTTTCTGGAAGATCGGGGTTTCCGGTGAATTCAGGTATTTGGGTTTTTCGTCACCCAGTACGCGGCCACCGAAGGCGATATAACGGCCGCGGGCGTCGCGTATCGGAAACATAATGCGGTCGCGGAAACGGTCATACGTGCGGCCGTCTTCTTTTTCAATCAGCATACCGCAGCTGATCAGTTGCTTAATCAGCTCGCGCTCGCCATTGGCGGCGAGAAAATTCTGCAGGTTATCCCAGCCGGGCGGGGCGTAGCCGATGCCGAAGAATTTGGCTGCCTTGCCGGATAAACCACGGTTTTTTAAATAATCGACAGCTTTGCCGCGCTGTTCATGGCTGCGCAGCATTTTTTCAAAATAGTCACCGGCTTTCTGCATCAGGTCGAACAGTGGCTGGTGTTGTTGTTCCTGGCGGGCTTCGAAGCTGACCTGTTCTTTCGGTACTTCCATACCGGCCTGGGTGGCCAGTTTCTCCACGGCATCGGGAAAACTCAGACCATCGAATTCCATCACGAATTTGAGCGCGCTGCCGGAAGCGCCGCAGCCAAAGCAGTAATAAAACTGTTTGTCCGGGCTGACGGTAAACGACGGCGACTTTTCGTTATGGAAAGGACAGCAGGCGGAGTAGTTTTTGCCGGTCTTTTTCAGTTTGACACGACTGTCCACCACATCGATTACATCGACGCGGGCGAGCAGATCATCAATAAAAGACTGGGGTATGCGGCCTGCCATAAATGCGGTGCCTGTTGCTGAGCGTATATTTGATTAAGCCGTATAAACGACAAAAGCGCTACACACCGGGATGAGTAGCGCTTCTATTGCCTGCAGAGCAGAATCAGCCCAGTTGAGACTTCACCAGTTGACTGATCTGTGCCATATCGGCACGACCTTGCACTTGTGGTTTCAGGATGCCCATGACTTTGCCCATGTCCTGCATTGAAGCAGCACCGGACTGTGCAATCGCATCAGCCACCAGTTTGGCCAACTCTTCTTCGCTCAAGGCTTCCGGCAGAAATTCGCTCAGTACATCAATTTCGTACTGCTCGACCGCTGCCAGGTCGTCGCGTCCGGCGGCAGAATACTGCGCGATGGAGTCACGACGTTGTTTGGTCATTTTGTCGAGAATGGCCAGAGCACGCTCGTCGTCGATTTCAATTCGCTCATCGACTTCAACGCGTTTGAATTCTGCCTGCGCTAAACGCAGAGCATTCAGCCGCTCTTTTTCTTTGGCGCGCATTGCCGCTTTAACAGCGTCTTTAATGGTAGCAACCAGAGTACTCATGCGGTCTCCTTCCTTCCCGTAACCCGGCTCTTAGTAGAGGCGGGTCATTTTGCGCTGTTCGCGCTGCACTTTCTTCAAGTGACGCTTAACAGCGGCAGCCGCTTTGCGCTTACGGATCCAGGTTGGCTTCTCGTAGTGCTCACGACGACGTACTTCAGACAGTACGCCTGCTTTTTCGCAAGAACGCTTGAAGCGACGCAGTGCGACGTCAAACGGTTCGTTTTCTTTAACTTTTACAGCTGGCATCCAATCACCTACGTTTTAAATCAGTCTGTTTATGGGGAAACCACAGGCCCCAGTTAGAGGGCGGGCATTCTAAATCCTTTGTCCGTGGATTGCAAAGAGTAGTTTGCAGATTGACCCCGGGCAACCGGCAGCCCGCGTATTTGCTGGGTTCTGGCCGATGAGTAGCGGAGATTATCCTGTCTTTCCTGCGCCCCCGGCGGGGCATCCCGGCCGATCGGGGAATTGCGGCTGGCGCAGGCTGGGGTGCGGCAGTATCATGCGCCCCTTCGTTAGATCGTGTGAGAAGAGATTATTTATGCGGGTTTTAGGTCTGGAAACATCCTGTGATGAAACCGGCATCGCCCTGTATGACAGCAAGCAGGGTTTGCTGGCGCACCGGGTTTACTCTCAGATTGCACTGCATGCCGAATATGGCGGCGTGGTGCCGGAACTGGCTTCCCGTGACCATGTGCGCAAAGCATTACCCCTGATCCGTGAAGTGATGGATGAAGCCGGCCTGACACTGAAAGATCTGGATGGTGTGGCCTACACCTCAGGCCCTGGTCTGGTTGGTGCTTTGCTGGTTGGTGCCTGTCTGGGCCGCAGCCTGGCCTGGGCACTCAATCTGCCGGCGATTGGTGTTCACCATATGGAAGGCCACCTGCTGGCACCCATGCTGGAAGATAATCCGCCGCCGTTCCCTTTTATTGCGCTGCTGGTATCCGGTGGACACACTCAGCTGGTGCAGGTCGATGGTATTGGTCGTTACAGCCTGCTGGGCGAATCCCTTGACGATGCGGCCGGTGAAGCCTTCGATAAAGCTGCAAAAATGATGGGGCTGCCGTATCCCGGCGGTCCGGCGCTGAGTGCTCTGGCGGCTCAGGGCGATGATAAACGCTTTAAATTCCCGCGCCCGATGACCGATCGTCCTGGTCTGGATTTCAGCTTCAGTGGCTTAAAAACCCGGGTACGTACCACCATTCTTGAATGTGCCGTCGATGGTGTATTGGCGGATCAGGATAAAGCAGATATTTCTGCCTGTTTTCAGGCGGCGGTGGTCGATACGCTGGCGATTAAATGCAAACGGGCGATGCAGCAAACCGGTATCAATCGACTGATTATTGCCGGCGGTGTCGGTGCTAATAAACGCCTGCGCGAAAAATTACGTACCACCGCAGAAGCTCTGGGCGGCGCGGTATTTTACCCGCGGCCGGAACTCTGTACCGACAATGGCGCCATGATTGCTTATGCCGGAACCCAGCGTTTAGTGGCTGGCGAGCAGTCGGATCTGGCGGTATCGGTGGTACCGCGCTGGCCGATGACCAGTCTGACGCCGGTAGATTGTGTTGCGCCTGACGCTAACGCAGAAAGTGGTGCTGAACATGGATAAGGTGTTTATCCGCGGTTTGAAAGTCGATGCCGTTATCGGCGTTTACGACTGGGAAAAACAGGTGCGCCAGCCGCTGATTTTTGATCTGGAAATGGCCTGGGATATTCGTCTGGCAGCTGCCACCGACGATTTAATGCACGCGTTAAATTATCAGGCCGTCACCGAATTTATTGAGCGCTTTGTGCGCGAGCAGCATTTCCAGCTGCTGGAATCATTGCTGGAGCGTCTGGCTGAGGCGCTGCGCAAAGAGTTTGGTATGCCCTGGCTGGGCATTCAGGTAGAAAAACCGGCGGTTGTACCACAGGCACGTGCGGTTGGTCTGTATATCGAACGCGGTGACCAGCCGGCAGGAGACAAGCGCTGATGTCGCGGGTGTTCCTTGGTTTAGGTTCCAATATCGATGCTGAGCAGAATCTGGCGGCTGGTATTGCGCGCCTGAGTCTGCAGTATTCATTGCTGCGTGTGTCGCCCTGGTATCGTTCCCCGGCCATGGGGTTCGACGGCCCGGACTTTATTAATCTGGTGGTTGAAATTGAGTGCGCCTGTTCTCTGGCGGAACTTGCGGCCGGTTTAAAACAGCTGGAATTTGATTTTGGCCGCAGCGCTGATGCGGTGAAATATTCATCCCGTGCGCTGGATATCGATATTTTATTGTTTGATGATCTGGCCGGTGAGTTTGCCGGGCTGCAATTACCGCGCTCTGATATTCAGCAATTTGCTTTTGTTTTACGTCCGTTGCTGGATATTTTTCCTGACGGTGTTGATCCTGCCGACGGAACACCACTGACGCATTACTGGCCGGCATTAACCGACCAGCCGTTGTATCCGGTACGCGCCAGCCAGAATTCCATTGCCCGCGGCTAGACGGGTTTTAACAGCGGTTTTTAACACCAGTTTTATTCAGCGCTTAGTTGCTGCTGTGTTTTCCAGTGTTGCAGATGTTTATCCCGCGCTTCGTTCAGTGCGGTTCTTATTGCTGCGCCCTGATGCCCTTGGGCGATCATATCCTGAGCATTAATACTCAGCGCTTCTTTGAGTGCCGCACGCATATAACCGGCCTGTGGATAAGGCTCATTTTCCAGCCCGGTACGGCCTTTGGCATCCGCCTCGCAGACCAGTAAAAACTGTTCAAAACGCTCACTTTTGCGCCAGGCATCAAGCTGATTAAAAACTTTATTCAGTGTACTGCCTTTCAGTTCAAAGGCTCGGTGTACGTGGGTATGAAATTCGCTGCTGAGCACGGCTAATTCTGCTGCATCCCGCGGTGCTTTCAGGCGCTGATGCAGGGCTTTTAACGGCTTTTTACCGCGCGCTTCGTGGGCAATATGGCGTGGCCATTCTTCTTCTGGTGTCAGTGCTTTACCCAGATCATGACTTAAGGCTGCCCAGCGTACAGCCATGCTGTCGCTGAGTTGTGCTGCGGCTTTTAACGACAGCAGTGCATGAATACCGCAATCAATTTCCGGATGATGTTTTTCCGGTTGCGGAATGCCGAACAGGGCATCGATCTCAGCGAACCAGACCTTTAATGCACCGCAGTCGCGCAGTACCTGAAAATACACTTCCGGCTGCTTTTCACCCAGTGCCCTTTGAGTCTCGTTCCAGACACGTTCAGCCACCAGATGATCCAGTTCGCCAGCGTTTACCATATTACGCATCAGGGTCATTGTTTCGTCGGCAACACGGAAGCCCAGAGGAGCAAAACGGGCAGCGAAACGGGCGACGCGTAACACCCGTAACGGGTCTTCAGCAAACGCCGGTGATACGTGGCGTAATAAGCGTTGTTGCAGATCGGACTGGCCACGGTAAGGGTCAATAATATTGCCATTATCGTCCTGCGCCATGGCATTAATGGTCAGGTCGCGGCGCAGTAAATCTTCTTCCAGCATGATGTCCGGACTGAAGCGGCAGTCAAAACCCTGATAACCCTGACCGCTTTTCCGTTCGGTGCGGGCCAGGGCGTATTCTTCGTGGCTTTGCGGATGCAGAAATACCGGGAAGTCGGCACCGACCTGCTGAAAACCCTGAGCCAGCAGCTCGTCCGGTGTGCTGCCGACAACAACCCAGTCACGGTCTTTCAGCGGGAGATTCAGTAGCTGGTCGCGTACCGCGCCGCCGACAAGGTAAATCTGCATAACGAATATTCCATCAATAAAAAAGCCGTCACAAAACTGTGACGGCTTTTAAGTTTAGCCTTTCGGGCATCAGAGCAGAACCTTTGCCGGGTTCTGCCTGACCGGAATCAGAAATAGAAACCGGTTTCCAGAGCAACGCCTGCTTCTTTCTCAGGATCGCTTGGGTTTGCCATGGCGGCGATATCCAGATGGATACCGAATGGCGACAGGCCAAAACCAACGGATACCATGTCTGCATCCGCCACGCTCATATTGGTGCGGTAACCCAGACGCAGCTGCAGTGTGCTGAAAATATCCAGCTCAGCACCGATAGCAGCGTATTGGGTTGGATTTTCGAAGGCGACAGGATCATTTTCCATTAGGTCGATGTCGGCTGCGATATTGAACCAGTCACTGTTGTAGGCAACACCTGCACGGAATTGCGGATCCAGTGAAACACTGCCGCCTTTAATAACGTACGGTTGCTTCAGTGGGTCTGGGTTGCCGTTAGAATCCTTTGGTGTGACTACCACATCCGCATAGTCAAACTCTCCGCCCAGCAGGTTTTTACCAACCAGACCAAGCATCCAGTTACCTTCGCTACCAAAGCGATAGGACGCACCGATATCAAGGTTTACTTTGCTGTAATCTTCGCGTGAATCTTCAATGTCATCAGACTCGACGTCTTCAAAACCGTCAACTTCATCGGCGTAGTGGAAAGTGCTGACTTTTTGCAGTTTTGGGGTCAGACCGAAGGATACTTTTTCTCCGGCGATATCGAATTCACGTGAAAAAGATAGGGCAACCTCAGCGACAGCGACGGCCACAACTTCGGCGGTAGAAGTCAGGTCAGCATTACTGGCGTCATCGGTAAGCTCGCCATTTTCAATAATGGACGTGCCGTCGGTGGTGGCGTAATCAAATCCTTTAAGTTCATCAACTGAGTTTTGCAGTTGTACCAGTTGCTCTGGGGTTACTACACCATCATCTACAGTTGCTGATACCTCGTTGGTAACATCCTGAGCTTTATTCAGGTATGCCTGTGCGGCTGGAACGTAGCTGCCCAGCAAATCCAAATCGCGGTCGGTAAAGTTGACCCGGGCAGAAACGTTGGCGCTGCCAGAAAGTGATACCGCAGCGGCAAAATTTTTGCTCGGAATAGCGAGGGCGCCGCCGACGCCCAGTCGTGCTGACAGTGGGTTGCCGGAAATACGTGAAAGAGAGTCGGTCAGGTCATTAACGGCACTGTCAGTGACATTCAGATCAGAATTTACCGCAGCAAAATTACCTTTCACAATATCGTTCAGGATTTTTACCTGGGCTGGATCCGGAGTTGCTTTTTCCAGCTCGTTCAGCAAGTTCTGAACAGATCCAGACAGGGTGTCCAGGTTGGCACTTAAGCCAGCTGAGCCGCCGCTAACACCATCGACGGCTTTTTCAAAAGCCGGGAAAATATCATCACTGATGGTTTGTGCTTCATCAATTAGCTCTTCTTCATCAGCCACGCTCACTCCCAGTTGAGGGAACAGCAGGGCAAAGTCATCGTCCTCAGATGCCTGGGACAGCAGTGATGGGTTGTAGGCCGGAGCATGTGCGCGCTTGGCGCTGGCAACACCGGTGTTACCCATTGCCAGACCGCGTGCATCCATTGGCAGAAAAGGTGCTGCCTGGACTGACTGAATGCCGAGGGTTGCGATGGCGACTGCCAATAGTGAACGTTTGGTCATGGCTGGAATTCCTGAATTATTGTTAAACAGATGATCCTGGTTGGCTGCACATAAAAAATGCATTGCCGGGAATTATTCCCGATCTGTGATTGTCTTAGCAAATTTCACATGCAAGCCTGTTGATTGTCCACCAATGATAGTCATCTTTCGCCACGCTTGCATAACGAATATGGCAAGTCTATCCTGCCGATTGTGCTAGAGCCTGTTTGACTCGTATGAGCAGGCCCTGATTCATTAGCAGAATAAGTTGATCTGAATGTTAAACGTCATCTGTCCGAAACAAGCTTCCGCCATCATGGCCGCGCCGCAGCGAATCCGCCGCGCCATGGTTGTGCGTGCCCGTTTCCGACGGTCGTTTTAGTCAGTACATCTGTTCTGCATTAAAAGGCCGCTCCCGCGGCCTTTTTTGTGGGCCGCCGGCGGTGTTCTGCTTCTCCGGGGTCTGTGTTATGCCTGTTATTGTTGCTTATTTATTGGTGGTCTTTATCTGGTCCACCACACCGATCGCCATCCAGTTCAGTCAGGATGGTCTGGATTTTTTTACCGCGCTGACGCTGAGAATGTGGTTCAGCGCTCTGTTATCTTTGCCCATTCTTTTGCTATTACGTCAGCCTTTGCGCCTGAACCGGGCTGCATTAATGAGCTACCTGGCCGGCAGCCTTGGCGTATATGGCGCGATGATGTCGGTGTACTGGGGGTCACTCTATATTCCATCCGGGCTGATTTCTGTGCTCTAC
>NZ_DDCJ01000161.1:0-5213 GCF_002335285.1 Thalassolituus sp. UBA2009 | reverse complement strand
CCGGTGAGCCAGCCCCAGGGGAGTTTGCGACGGCGCTGTTTGGCCAGCTGCAGGGGTTCTTCCTGTAATCCGGCAATGCTGCTGGCCGGCAGGCTGATTTCCAGTGTTTCGGTTTGCAGGCCATCATCACCGCCGAGGGTGAAGTCATTCCGGTTGTGGTGCTGATCGGTATCGTCTTCGTCATCGAGGAAACCGTGGAAGTCATCTTCTTCCGGTGGTGGCAGGTCGAAGTTGAATTCATCGTTGCCGCTCAGTTTCAGGCGTGAGGAGGTAACTTTCTCTTCCTTCATCTGCCGGATGCTGTCGTCATCGTCATTCAGCAGGGCATTGGCCCAGGACTCATCATCGTCCTTAATTTTGCCTTCGTCCTCTGCATCCATGTCAGAGAAATCGAGGGTGTCGTTGCTGACGTTACGCAGGCTGAAAATAGAATCGTCCATTTCCAGTTCAATACGGGGTTTGGGCCGTTTCTGCTTTTCGGGAGCGCGCAGATTGAAGTCGGTAAACGGATCGTCGGCGAGGGTGTCAGAGATAGGGTCATCGTCCATATCATCGTGGATCAGACCGGTATCATCGTCATCTTCTTCAATCGCTGGCTGACTGGCGGCGGGTTTGCTGGCTGGACGGGCCTGAGGGGCCGCCGGGGCTTTTACCGTATCCGTCTTGGGCTGTACGGCTACCGCGGCCGCAGCGCCTTCCTGAATAAAGTGTTCGGCAGCTTTAAAAACCTGCAGGCAGGAGCCACAACGCACCATGCCACGGGCAGCATTCAGATGCTCATCGCGAACGCGAAAGCTGGTCTGGCAATGTGGGCAGCGGGTTACGTGAACAGCCATGACAGATCCTTAACGTTTAATCCCTGTAAGAATAACCCAATCACCCATTTGTTCCGCCGGGTTCATGATGAACCACTGAGCATAACAGGCCGAGACTTCGTCTGCCTGCTCGGCCAGCAGGCCGGACAGAGCCAGTTTACCACCCGTACGGGTCAGTTCCGCCATGTGCGGCGCGAGGCTCATTAATGGTCCGGCGAGAATATTGGCTACTGTCATATCCGCCTGTACTACCGGCGTCGCTTCCGGCAGATAGATTTCGTACTGACTGGCATCAATACCATTACGTTCGGCATTATCGCGGGTGGCAGTCAGTGCCTGCGGATCGATGTCGACGCCAATCATATGTTTTGCGCCAAGCAGCAGGGCGGCAATCCCCAGAATACCGCTGCCACAGCCGTAGTCGACGACCAGTTCGTTGCCTTCAATCGCGCCGTCGAGGTATTTCAGACACAACGCGGTTGTCGGGTGGGTGCCGGTACCAAAGGCCAGCCCCGGGTCGAGCATCAGGTTAACGGCATCCGCTTGTGGCGGCTCGCGCCAGCTTGGGCAGACCCACAGGCGCTTGCCGAAAGGCATCGGATGATAATCGTCCATCCAGGCGCGAACCCAGTCTTTGTCTTCCACCAGTTCCAGCTTGTGTTCAGGCAGTGCAGTACCGCCTTCGGCGGCATACATCAGGGCAATCTGCTCCAGCAGGGCATCGCTGTCCTGATTGGCATCAAACAGGCCGATGATCTGGGTTTTATCCCAGATCGGCGTGGTGCCCAGCTCGGGTTCGAGAATCGGCTGGTCAGCGTCATCCTGCAGCGTGACCGATAAGGCACCGGCGGCCAGTAATGCATTTTCAACCGCTTCAACATCGGCCTGTGTGGCGTGAATACGGATCTGAATCCAGGACATGTTATACGTTCTCCGCGTTTAAACGGCTGATAGCCGCCTGCAACGCCAGGTCATAGCCCTGCACACCGAGTCCGGCGATCACTCCGACGGCAATATCCGACAGATAGGAATGATGGCGGAAGACTTCGCGTGCATGGACATTGGAAATATGAATTTCGATAAAAGGGATCGCAACGCCGGCCAGTGCATCGCGCAGGGCGACACTGGTATGGGTAAAGGCGGCCGGATTAATCAGGATAAAGGCCGTGCCATCCGTGCGTGCGGCATGGATGCGGTTGATCAGCTCATGCTCAGCGTTGCTCTGGAATTGTTCCAGGGTAAAGCCTGCGGCGCTGGCGTGCTGGCTCAGCTGCTGCTCAATATCGGCGAGGGTTGTGTACCCGTATATATGCGGTTCACGACTGCCCAGCAGATTCAGATTTGGCCCCTGCAATACCAGAATGCTTGCCATGATGATTCCCCTGAAATGAAGAAATAGGATCGCAGACGGCAGGCGCCTGTAGGCCGGCCGGCCGATATGACCCGAAAGCCCGCGAGTTTGCCGAAAAAGCCGGCGAGCGTCCAGTTCTGGCGGGGATAGCTTGGTTATTCGCCTTGTTCGGCGGTCTGCACCTGATTGCGGCCGTTACGTTTGGCGCGATACAACGCCTGATCGCTGGCAGCGACCAGTTCGCTGATGCTCTGGCCACTCCATTCGGCGATACCGCAGGAGAAGGTCACGCGCAGTGACTGGCCATCATGAATCAGGTTGGCAAAGTTGAGACGGATATCGTCCATGATCTGGCGAGCCTGCTGGGCGGTGGCGTCGAGCAGGATGATGGCGAACTCTTCACCACCATAGCGGCCGATAGGGTCGGATTTGCGCAGGCTCTGGCGCAGGAACAGTGATAGGTTGCGGATCACCAGATCACCGGCTGGATGACCATAGCGGTCATTGACCTGTTTGAAGTGATCAATGTCGACCATGACAAAACTGATAGGCACATCTTCATTTTTGCGCATGGCATCCTGCAGGGCCCCCAGCAGGTGGGTGTGATTGAGCAGGCCGGTCAGGCTGTCACAGGCGATCAGATTCTGTAGCTGGCGGGCACGGCTGACACGGTTACGCAGGGTGGTAAGCAGATGCCCGGAATCGACAGGTTTGGTTAAAAAGTCGTCACCGCCTTCGGCCATGGCGGCTAACTGGCGTTCGCGGTCTTCTTCGCCGGACAGATAAATGATGGGCAGGTTGATGTATTCACGTTGCTGACGGATCACTTTAGCCAGCTCCATGCCATTGCAACCAGGCATATACATATCCATCAGGATCAGATCCGGTGTAAATCCGCTAAGAACATCGAGTACCAGCAAAGGGTCGTTAGCGACCTGAGTGACCATACCGGCTTTATTCAGTACGTTGGCGGTATGGGTTGCCTGTGCGCGGGAGTCGTCGATGATAAGAATTTTGAAGGGTACATCGGGGGTGCTGTCGAGCAGGTTTTCCAGATGGCCGATGACCGACTGGACGTCCATTTCTTCGTAAATTCCCAGGCCTCCGTTGCGCAGAGTCGCCAGACGTTGTTCCAGCGTTGGCGGTGTTTCGCGATAGGTGAACAGCACCGGCAGCGGATTTTCACGGCTTTGCTGCAGGCTCTGCGCCAGTTCCAGTCCCTGACCGGGTCCGGCAAAGTCGAGATCCAGCACCACGGCCGCGGGATGACGTCGTTCCAGTGCCTGGGCAAAGTCATGGGCGGTGCGCTGCAGCTCAGGACGTAAGCCAAAGTACTGCATCTGCTCGGCCATGGTCAGGGCATGGTCGGTATTACTGAGGGCAATATAAACCGGTTTTTTTTCCGGAATCAGGGTGTCTGCGTTTTTATCGTCGGTATGGCGTAATGCCGTTTTACTGAGGGCGATAATTGTTTGATTGAGGCTTTCCAGCTGGGCACTGTCGGGGCTGTGGCCAACGGCGATATGGGCCAGCGTGGATAATAACTGACGGGCCAGTTTTTCATGCCGGGCAGCTTCAAAACGTTGTGCAAAACGCACCAGCTTTTCTACCGCGAGGGTGAAATCCATCATGCGCTCAGCACTCCAGTGCTGTGCCGGCAGCTGGCGCCAGAGATCAATAACCTGACGAACCTGATTAATAACCCGGAAGGAGAAGTGTTGTTTTAGGCGGGCTGCAGGGCTCAGGTTATCCGTCATCAGTGTTACTTCTTAGCTACAGATGTTCTAAGAGTAGCAGTTTCTGCGCCGGACTCATGTTGTCTGTCTATGCTTAATGGTAACAATTTTTATCTGTTGGTTGCCTGTCTGCGCATGGATTTCTCCATCATTATGTTTTGCTCCCGTCGTCAGCCGGACTACCTCAGGTGGCTGCCATGGGTGTTACTTGTTTCGCTGTGCTGGCATTTTTCCGGGCAGGAGAGACTGTATGCGGATACTGAAGGCTGGGTGCCTGAGTCTCTGACCCAAAAGGCGCAGCAGCAGTATGACGCTCCTGCGGCGGCGCGGATTGACGCCTGGCGACAGGTTTTACATGGACTGGCGGATGCCACCGAGGCCGACAAGCTTAAAGGGGTGAATGATTTTTTTAACCGCAAGTTGCGCTTTGTCAGCGATGAAAAACACTGGGGCAGGGATGACTACTGGGCCACACCTTATGAAGCTCTGGGCAGTGATGGCGGCGATTGTGAAGACTATGTGATTGCCAAATATTACTCGTTGCGCAAGCTGGGCGTGGATACCAGTAAACTGCGCATCACTTATGTGAAGGCGATCCGTCTGAATCAGGCGCACATGGTGTTAACCTATTTCCCCACACCGGATGCGGTACCTCTGGTGCTGGATAATCTGATCGGCATTATTGCTCCGGCCAGTGAGCGCGGTGATTTATCGCCGGTTTACAGTTTTAATGGCGATGGTATGTGGCTGGAGCGTATGAAGGGCGAAGGGATTCGTATGGGGAATCCGAATAAGCTCGATTTATGGACAGATTTACGTGTCCGCATGAACCAACTGGGAATGGACTTATAACAATGACATTGCGACAACAATTTTCCCTGCTCACTGGTTTGCTGGTTGTTATTTTACTGGCTGGTAATCTGCTGGTGATGGTTATAAATGGCCGTGATTATTTTCAGCAGCAGCTGAATGCCCGGGCTTATGATGCGGCGACTTCTCTGGCTTTATCCATGTCTCAGGTTGCTGCTGATGACGAGGTGCAGTTAACCCGTCTGATGGATGTGCTGTTTGACCGTGGTTTTTTTGCAGAGATCGAATTGCAGCGGGTCGACGATGAGCCCATCTATCGCCGCAGCCGCGATACGCCGGGGGATTTACCAGCGCCGCGCTGGTTTATGCATTGGGTCGGGCTGGAAATGATTCCGGCGGAAGCGGATGTTACCCGTCAGTGGCAGCGTCTGGGAACTGTGCGTGTTGTCAGTCACAGTGATTTTGCTTACCGCGATCTGTGGGCGATGGTGCGCGCCGAGC
>NZ_DDCJ01000104.1:19409-26092 GCF_002335285.1 Thalassolituus sp. UBA2009 | reverse complement strand
ATGTACCACTGGCATCACTGCAGCTGGCACCGGCATCACTGAATACGGCTCCCAGATTCAGCTGTTGTGGATTATCGCCATAAATAACACATACCGGCTTACCTGTAGTGCCACCGCCATTACCTGTCTGGCGGTTAAAGAAATCCCAGATAATATCCGGGTAGCTGGGGCCGACCCGTACCGACCACTTACCGTTATTGCCGTCTTCACCACCAACCCAGTAATGACCATGATCGGTATCCTGAGTGTTGGGCGTAGCCGCCGGGCCATTCAGAAAAACCGTCTCAACTACCGATGCGCTGCCGCTGCTGCCATCCAGTGTGTAGGTATTGTGTACACAGCCATAATTATTCTGGTAGTACGGCGAACAGTCCTGGCTATCAGCCAAGGCTGCCGTCGGATTAGTAAAACCGCTGGCACCAAATACCTGCAGGTGGGCATCGCGGATATTACGTCCGGCCTGTGCCAGTACGGTGCAGTCATTTTCATTTTGCAGCACCATCAGAGGAATAACCCGGTTACTGTCTATTTCGTTGCGCATATCCTCAGCAACCCGTGCAACCGAGTGAAAAGTGGCATAACCCGGACACTGGCCGCTGAGCGATACCGAAGCAGAATCTTCACCATAAGGCAGACCGGCAACCGTTGCGGCGGCAGTCCAGTATTCGTTATGTGCCGTTGCTGCAACAACGGTCATGGCACCACCGGAAGAAAGACCGGTAATAAAACGGCGCTGCGGATCAATGCTGTAATCCGCTTCAACACTTTCTGCAATACGTTTTAAATCTTCTACTTCACCACCACCCTGATGGCGTTCGTTATCGAACCAGAAACCCCAGCAGTTTTCATTACGCAGGCCGTCGTAACGGGTAATAAAAGGAGTAACCAGAATAAAACCATAACGGTCGGCAGCTGCCGTCAGCCCCCAGTCGTTCAGTACATCATTCTGATTCTGTTTGCAGCCATGCAATGCCATTACCATCGGCGCAGCACTGCTCAGGCCATCCGGCTGATACACACTGTACTGACGATTTTTGGAACCACTGTAGCTTTCAGCGGAAAAGGTATAATCGGTTCTGGTTCCGGCTTCAGCCAGCATACTGCCTCCCAGTAACAGGGCGGCGGTATAAAACCAGGTTATTTTTTTAATCATGATTCTGCTCCATCGTTATATTTATTGGTGCGCACACAAAGAAAGCTTTGGTGTAACTTCATACTAGGAAGCGATGACAGCAGGCACATCTTACTTTGGTAGGTTCTCCTCCGGTCATATCCGGCGAACAACACAGTAAAAAAAAGCCCCTGGCGAATAAGGAAGGAGAGCTGACACAAACAATGCCAGGGGATGCGACGGGCGCGAAAGATCTGAGCCGGGGGAGACAAATCCCCGGCTCAGTAAAGAACATCAGAATGCCAGTTTGGCGAACAGATGCAGACGACTGAGTTTGCGGTCTTCAGTCTGGGCATTACCTTCAGCCTTGGCCTTGGTCGCAGAAATAATTTCGGCACCATAGCTTAATGGCTTGTATGGGTTGTAAATCAGGTTGGCATGTACCGAGCTGAAATCCCCCATGTCTTTACCGTCAATTTCGCTGCTGGTCTGGGCATAGCGCAGGGTAGAACGCAGGGTATCGGTAAATACATGCTGGTAGGCGACTTTAAAGCCGGTCTGTTCCGACAGTTCAATGCTGTCGCCAGAGAAATCATAGGCTGCTACATCACCAAAGTTCATATAGCCACCAAGCCCCTGACCGGAGATGACTGCAAATTTAACGTTATCTCCTCCCAGATTAACCCGTCCGGAAAAACGCGCCGCAAGGGCCATTGCAGAATCGTCTTTAACGCCGGTATCGTCATTCAGTTGCTGCGCTAATACACCGGCAGACAGATGTCCAAAAGAAGTTTTCATGGTGTATTTAGCCACCAGATCCGGCATTACCGGGTCTGCGGAGTTTTTCGGTTTTTCTGCTGCCAGGTCCAGAGTCGCATCACCCATCTGGATGCTGTAACGGATCAGGGGCTGACGGGTAAAAATACGTGCTGCCGGGCCACCAAAATCAGCTGTTTCGGCCAGCGCGCCCAGATCCATAAAGGTGGACCAGGTCTGACCGATGGTCAGGTTATTATGCTGCATATAGGCATGACGCAGGTTAAACACATTCTGGCTCGGGCCCGAATACATATCGCCTTCAATCACTGCTTTCAGATCACCCACCGGAGTACCGGTGCTTTTTGAGGTGAAATTCAGGCGTGATTCCCAGGCTGACATATACAGATCGCCTTCTTCATCATCGGCTTCATCGGCATTCAGTGTCAGCAGTGCCTGCTCCCGCAGGCCACCCGTGGCGTCATTTTCAGAATTAAACAGCATGTCTGCTTTTACATAGCCGCTGAAGGTATTTTCAGTTTTAACTTCCGCCTGTGCGGCAACCGCACCAAACAGAGCTGCAGTACATACCGCCAGCGCCAGACGGTTGGCCTTATTGTTATTTTGCATCATGTCTTCCTACCCTTTAGATGATGTGAAATTACGGATCACAAACAACCAGTCTGTATCCGCACAGTGCAGGTAATTCCTGCGGAGCACGATTAATATAGGGCGGGGAAAGTAACGGGTATCCCGTAAAATAGTAGGGACTGTTGTGGTTTATGAGCAGAAAATGCCAATCTGCGCCAGACCGTACTTATCATTGAAAATTCGTTACCAAAACAACCTACTTTAGTAGGTAGAGGGGGTGTTAGTGTATTGCCTGCAGGTCAGGACGACGGTTAGAGTCATAGCCGGATAACGATAAAAACAAGGCGGGCCCATGTATCAGATACTTATTGCGGACGATCATCCGCTGTTCCGTACAGCGTTGCGTGGTGCGCTTGCCGAGCTGAAAGAACCCTGCAACATCAGCGAATGTGAGACTTTCGATCAGGTTCAGGAAAACCTGCGCTCAGGCGATACCGATCTGTTGCTACTCGATTTAAAAATGCCCGGCAACAATGGCCTTATGGGGTTAATGCGTATACGCAGTGAGCACCCGCAACTGGCGGTTGCTGTTGTCAGCGCCAGCGAAGACCAGTCTGTTATCGGCAGTATCCGCAGCATGGGGGCGCTGGGCTTTATTCCCAAAGCATCATCACCAGTGGAGATCCGCGCTGCCGTTGAGCATATTTTTTCAGGTGGTATCAGCTTTCCCGAATTCAGCCACACGAAATCTGATCTGGCCGAAAAACTGCGCCAGCTCACACCGCAGCAATTACGCGTATTACAGTTTATTGCCGAGGGTGCACTGAACAAACAGATTGCCTACGCCCTGAATATCAAAGAAACCACGGTTAAATCCCATATCAGCGATATTTTCCGCAAACTGAATATTAATAACCGCACTCAGGCCGCGCTGATTGTGCAGGAGCTGGCGATTCCGGATTAATAATCCATCAAGCCATTCTGCCAGAGGGTCAGGGAAAGACCCGGATTTTTCTTCTGGTATTTATTCCCTATACCCCATTATCTGATTTAACACCGCACGCAACGCCATCGCCTTAACCGGTTTTTTCAGCAGCTGATAATCCAGCGCCTGAATGCGTTCTTTTACTTCGTCGGTATAGTCGGCGGTAATGACCAGACAAGGTACCGGCTGCTGCCAGTGTGGTTGCAGTCCGGCCATAGCGTCCAGTCCGGTTTTACCAAAGTCCAGATGATAATCAACAATCGCCAATGCCGGAGTACGCCCCTGAAGCTTCTGTAACGCTTCTTCGTCGTTAATTGCAGCCACAACCTGATAACCCCAGTCAGAGAGCAGCTCGCTCATACCTTCGGTAATCTGCCGCTCGTTATCAATACACAGAATCAGCTGATCCGTCGATAAACTGACCTGTGCTGCGGCAGGAGTTTCCGGCTCAGGCAGCTGCTCAGTAATAGGAATAGCCATTGTGAAGACACTGCCACGGCCAAGTTCAGACTGCGCCTGAATCGGGTGCTGTAACAGTTTGCACATACGCTGCACAATCGACAGCCCCAGGCCCAGCCCCTTACTGCCATTATCTCCCTGACTTTCGACCCGGTGAAATTCTTCAAAAATCATATGCAGGTCATCCGGCGGAATACCACGACCACTGTCCAGTACCTGCAGGCGCACATGATCACGACTGCGGCGAACGCCGATCAGTACACGGCCACGGTCGGTATAGCGTAATGCGTTGGCCAGCAGGTTCTGCAGAATACGGCGTAACAGAACAGGATCTGACTCGACCATCAGCTGGCAATCAATAAAACGTAACTCAATACCTTTGCGCTGAAATAACGGCCGGAATTCTTCAACCAACGAGCGTAATACGGAAGACAGGCGGAATATCTGCACATTGGCACGCACAATATCAGCATCCAGTTTGGATATTTCCAGCAGCTCATTCAGCAGCGATTCCGCAGAACTGAGTGAGTGTTCCATATTCTGTGCTACCGGCAGAATATCGGTGCTGAGTTCCGGACAGCGGCTTGCGGCTTTCTGTAATTTATTGATGATAGATGCAGAAAATAACGACGCCGAATTCAGCGGCTGTACCAGATCGTGACCGGCTGCTGCCAGAAAGCGGGTTTTATTACGGTTGGCACGCTGCAGGTCAGCATTAAGAGCCGTCAGTTCCTGCGTCCGTTCCTCAACCCGGTCTTCCAGAATTTCGTTGGCCTTACGCAACTCATCTTCAATATTGCGGTATTCGGTAATATCACTGTATACCGTGATATACAGGTTGGTTGAGATCGGATTGCCGATTAATTCAATATAACGGCGATCGGCGGCGCGGCGTACATAATGCAGCGACATTCGGTTTTCAATCTCGCTCATGCGCATCTGCACCTGAGCTTCCACATCACCTTCACCATAACCACCGGAGCGGGCAATAAAGCGCACCACCATTTCTGCAGAAAGCCCTACGTATAAATAACCCGGGGGAAAATCATAAAGATTGGCAAAGCGCTGATTCCAGGCCACCAGGTTATGATTTTCATCGACGACGGTAATACCCTGTACCAGACTGTGCAGTACGGAGTTAAGCAGGTCGCGGTTAAACAGTACAACTTCGCTCACCTCTTCCATCAGGCTGTTAAGGTGGGCGAATTGCGGCGATTTATCATCCACCAGATTGTGCAACAGCAAATCGGAACCACGCCGACCAAGCACAGAACTGAGTAAGCGGTCGGCCGCTTTCAGCATCGATTCGCTGACCACGCCACGGGTAATCAGCCGCCCGGTTACCGGATTGGAAAAGTCTTTAAACAGGGCATCGATTTTTGCCGGATTAATAAAGCGCTGTAGCAGTGCTTTAAGATCATCGGTACGGATTGCATAACGCCGTGGAGCAGCACTGCGCTGGCCCGGCGATGGTTCTACAAAACGCTGTGCCTGTTCAATGTCGGAAAAACCCGGTTTGTAATACAGCGAGAATATTACCAGAGCCAGGGTATTGGCCATCAGACTCCAGAATGTGCCATGCACCACCGGGTTCATATTATCAAAGCCAAGCAATGCCTGGGGACGTAAAAACTCAAGCCCGAAAGGGCCATCCATAAAACCGCTGTGAACCCAGCCTGCATTAGCTAATACAGGTAAGAACAAACAGTAGAACCACAACAGAAATCCACTCAGCAAACCGGCATAAGCGCCCATGCGGTTCGCTCCCTGCCATATCAGACCAATCAGAATCGGAGGGGCAAACTGAGCAATAGCGGTAAACGACAGAAGACCGATTTCCGACAGGCTATGGAACTGCGACAGCATACGGTAATAAACAAAAGCAAAAGCCATAACAATAACAATGGCAATGCGGCGGATATTCAGTACACGTTCTTTAATATCCCGCGAGTCGCCCTGCAGACGCAGCTTGATCAGCAATGGAATAATGATTTCGTTACAGATCATGGTGGCCAGGGTGATAGAGGCAATAATCACCATCGAGGTTCCGGCCGACAAGCCACCAACGTAGGCAAAGGTGGCCAGCTCAGTCTGACCAAATGCCAGTGGCAGCTGTAAAGTAATAAAGTTAAAGGATTCCAGCACATCGCCGTGCATAAATGCAGCCAGTGCCAGCGGCAGCAGAAACAGGTTAATCAGCAACAAATACAGCGGAAACATCCAGCGTGCTGTTTTTAAATCCTGCTCACTGCGGTACTCCACCACAGCGACGTGAAACTGGCGCGGCAAAGCAATAATCGCAATACCACCGATAAGGGCATGGGTAAGATAAACGCTTGGGTTCTCGTAGGTAGTCAGTACTTTGTGCAGGTGTTCATTGGCTAATGCTTTGCTGAACAGATCGCCGAAGCCATCATACAAACCATAAACGGCAAAAATACCCACGGCACTCAGGGCAAATAATTTCACCAGCGATTCAAAGGCAATAGCCAGCATCATGCCCTGATGGCTTTCACTCGAGTCCACTGTGCGGGTACCAAACAGAATACTGAAAATGGCCATAACGGCGGCAATAAACAGTGTCGGATCGCTGTACCAGCTGAGCTGAACAGAGGTGGTGTCAGTAATAATCTGAAAGCTTCCCGATACCGCCTTAAGCTGCAGGGCAATATAAGGCACTATACCAAGAATACTGAGTACCGAAATCAGTACAGCCAGTCCACGGCTATGACCAAAGCGTGCTGAAATAAAATCCGATATGGTGGTGCTGTTTTCCTGCCG
>NZ_DDCJ01000104.1:9565-19207 GCF_002335285.1 Thalassolituus sp. UBA2009 | reverse complement strand
GCCGACGGTAATTAAAACAATCGCGCCCAGGTAGGTTGGTGCCAGCAGCCAGCCATGCCGAACGGTCTGCTCAACCGTTCCATAGAAGGCCCAGGTGGTACAGAATATTGCCAGAGTCAGGCTGTATACATAGGGCTGCCATGAAGACTTCCGGATACGGTCACCCAGAATAGCCAGAACAAACAGAAAACCCACATAAGCCAAAGAAATAAGACCAACCAGCCATATACTGCTCAGATAATCGATCAAGTGGCACCTCATCTTATTCTTTCAGTCCGCTCCTGCACCATATAACAGGCCAGGCGTTTCGTCACAGCTATAGTGACAATTATGGCTGACTATTTCCGTATTTTTTGTGCATGGCGATATCTGACTGTCCGCCACCTACTTTAGTAGGTATTGCACTTATTTTAATTGTCCCTACCAAAGAAGGATGGAGTGAAAGCCAACCGGTTCATATAGTTTTTTTAATCCTGATCTGTCAGATAACTGACTTTTCAGATTAAAGGAAAATAATAAATCCGGAGTCTGATATGAAAACCATGATCAAGCCATTACTGACGGCTTCCGCTCTTGTACTCTGTGCCGCTGCGGTTCATGCAAAACCTGTATTACTGAAAACACCCATTGCTTTCGGCTCCAACCTGCCGGCCCTTGGAACCCCGATCACCTGGGTATCTGAGCAGCTGCCTCTGGTATCCGGCGGTCAGATTAAAATGAAAATTTACGAGCCGGGAAAACTGGTTGCGCCACTGGAGATTCTGGATGCAGTGTCCAGCGGTAAAGTGAACTCCGGTTATTCTATTGCCGGTTACTGGGCAGGAAAAATGCCGGCTGCTGCAATCTTTTCTACCATTCCGTTCGGCCCTGAAGCTCCGGAGTTTGCCGCGTGGATGTATTACGGCAATGGCCTGAAGCTGTACCAGAAAATGTACGATGACGGCGGCTACAACGTACACGTTGAGCCCTGTGCCCTGATCAGTCCGGAAACATCCGGCTGGTTTAAAAAACCGGTAAACAGCGTCGATGATCTTAAAGGCCTGAATATGCGTTTCTACGGCCTTGGCGGCGAAGTTATGCAGAAACTGGGAGTATCCACCTCTCTGATTCCGGGTGGTGAAATTTTTGGTGCTCTGGAAAAAGGCGCAATTGATGCCACCGAATTCTCACAGCCAGCCATCGACGAAAAGCTGGGCTTCTATAAAGTGGCCAAATATAACTACTTCCCTGGCTGGCATCAGCAGGCCACAGTATTCGAACTGCTGATCAACAAAGATACCTGGAACGGCATGAGCGACAGCCAGCGCGCACAGATTTCCACAACCTGTAAGGCATCCGTAACTAACTCCGTAGCGGAATCTGAGTACATTCAGTTTGAAGCCATGAAGAAAAATGCCGAAGTCCGTGGTGTAGAAATCCGTACCTGGCCAAAGGAAATGATGGATCAGTTCCGTTCAGCATGGGAAGAGGTGGTTCAGGAACAGCGTAAAGATCCGACCTTTGCCGTGGTTTATGACGATCTGAAAAACTTCCGCGACAACTACAAACTCTGGTCAAGCCGCGCCTTTATCAACCGCGACTGAATCCTGCCTTAAACCGGTACAGAACCCTGTGCCGGTATTTCTGTTTTTAAACGGGTAATGTTATGAATAATGATCTCCGGCCACCTTCGACCGTGCTGCTGGCAGATGCGGTCGATCGTGTATTACGTAAAAGCTGCGAATACCTGTCCTGGGTATACGCCATTCTTATTGCCGTTATTCTGTTGCAGATAACCCTGCGCCGTGGTTTCAGCGCTGGTCTGATTGCACTGGAAGAACTGCAATGGCACCTGTATGCCATTGGCGTACTCTTTGGTGTTATTTACGCACAGGCGACCAACAGTCATGTACGGGTAGATGTCCTGCAGGCACGCTTTTCTGCCAGAGCGAAAAGCATGACTGAAATAGCCGGAATTCTGTTACTGGCGATGCCTTTTCTGTTCGTCGTGTTTATTCACAGTCTGGATTTTGTTGCCGAATCCTGGCGCATCAATGAGCGCTCTCTCGCCCCTGCCGGTCTGCCCTGGCGCTGGCTGATCAAGTCGATGATCCCTGTTTCAGTCGGCCTGATGATGCTTACCTTTATCAACCATCTGTATCGCGAGTCTGTATTACTGATACGGGGTAATAACCATGGAAATTAATGAAATTCTGATAGTGGCGATGTTCGCCAGCTTTATCCTTCTGCTCTTTTCCGGATTTCCTATTGCCTGGGTTCTGGGTGGTGTCGGCACATTGTTTGCCGCTCTGGCGTATATGAGCGACATGTATCTCGATACCATGATAGGTATCGACTTTAATTCCATCGGCCTGGTCGTCAGCCGTATTTATAAGATCATGGACAACTGGATTCTGGTTGCGCTACCCATGTTTATTTTTATGGGAAATATGCTGGATAAATCCGGCGCGGCAGAAAACCTGATGCAGTCCTTTCAGGAATTATTTGGCCGGGTACGTGGCGGTCTGGCTATTACTGTTATTCTGATCGGGATTATTCTGGCCGCCTCTACCGGTATTGTCGGTGCTTCTGTTGTGCTGCTGGGGGTAATGTCACTACCCGCCATGCTCAAACAGGGCTACTGTAAAACCGTTGCCGTTGGTACCGTTGCCAGCGCTGGTACACTGGGCATTCTGATTCCGCCCAGCATTATGCTGGTTATTATGGCGGATCAGCTGGCACTGTCTGTCGGCGATCTGTTTATGGGAGCCGTCGTCCCCGGTCTTCTGCTGGGCGTGCTGTATATTGTCTATGTGCTGGGCTGGGGCATCATCCGCCCGCATTCCATGCCACTGGCAGAAGATGTACAGCCGGTAACATGGAGAGTCTGGGTTAACGTTATGCGTTCCGTGCTCCCCACACTGCTGATGATTATTGCGGTGCTGGGCAGTATTTTTACCGGTATAGCAACGCCAACCGAAGCGTCTGCTGTTGGTGCCGCCGCCGCGATTCTTCTGGCCTGGCATAACGGCCGCCTGAATATCAATGTGGTGCGTGAATGCCTGCACAATACTTTCAGCGTCAGTGGTTATATTTTTGCGATCTTTATCGGTGCAACCATGTTTGCGCTGGTGCTGCGCGAGCTGGGTGGTGATGAGTACATTGAATCTTTCCTGACCTCTTTGCCCTTTGGCCCTTATGGCATCATTCTGTTTGTGCTGGGCATTGTTTTTCTTCTGGGTTTTGTACTCGACTGGATTGAAATTACACTGATCGTATTACCGCTGGTCGCTCCGGTAATTAATGCTCTGGAAATTTCTATTAATGGCTATGGTGTGATTGATCAGCCGATTATGGTGTGGTTTGTCATGCTGGTTGCCGTGACGTTGCAGACATCCTTCCTGACACCACCGGTTGGCTTTGCACTGTTTTATCTGAAGGGTGTATGCCCGCCAGAAATCAAACTCGGTACAATTTACCGTGGTGTTATTCCGTTTATCGTACTGCAGTTACTGGGCCTGACACTGCTGATTATGTTCCCGTCACTGGTGAACTGGTTCCCGGCCATGGTTTACGGTCAGTAAGCCGTTGCTGCTATCCCCGGAAGCCTTTGGCTTCCGGGGATATACCAATCTTTTAAATCTTTCCTTCCGGAAAAATACAGGCAATCAGCAACAGACGCTGCTGCCCATTCCATGATATTTACTTTCCTGCGGGCGCACATTACCGTCATGCATTTACTGTCCCGACAGTGAGTATTATATGCGCAGGAGTCTGTTATGCCGGAAATAGCCCAAACCCCCGAGCCACCCTACTACGCTGTTATTTTCAGCAGTCACCGCACCGAAGGAGATAACGGTTACGCTGAGATGGCTGCACGCATGATTGAGGCAGCAGCAAGACAGCCGGGGTTTCTTGGTATTGAATCAGCAAGGGAAGGTCTGGGTATTACGGTATCGTACTGGGACAGTCTTGAGGCTATCCATCGCTGGAAGAACGACGCCGATCATAAAGAAGCACAACGCCTTGGCCGCGGGCAATGGTATTCTGGATTTCGGGTGCGGATAGCAAGAGTGGAACGAGAATACGGAATGTAATGCGGCATCAGGTAACAGTAAAAATGTTCACTCTGAGCCGCTCAGCGGAAACATGCCGGATTTATTCAATAAAGGTGGTCTGCGAAGCCGTCAGCGACGACAGATGAATGTTCCAGTGCTGCATACCTTTACGGCTGTAAACATAATGGCCGCTGAGTGAATTCAGAGGCTTAATACTGGATATCGGAGTGCCGTTAAGAATCATCATTGCCAGACGTGAAGCAGTAACGCCTTCCTGATAAGCCGAGACGGTAAAGCCACCGGCGGCTTTATGCTCACCAACAAAAATATCCCACAGTGAAAAAATCGGCACCTCCGCCTGTCCCCAGGCTTCATTCATCAGCGCCTCCGGGCTGACATGCTGCCCGTTATGATCGTGAATGGTGTGATGGGTGCCGACAATAACAGCATCAATACCGCGCTCAGAAGCAGAGCTTATTGCATGCAGCCATTGCTCGCGGTTATTGGTCATCAGCACATCGACCTGCGTACCATGAATAACCATCGTACGGGCATCACCAAAAAACTCACCGATGGCATTATTCATGGTCGGTGAGTCATCGGTAAGAATCAGAAAATGTTTGTCGCGTTTCAGAACCTTACGCATATGGCGGACGTTCTGCACAAAGAATGGCCGCTCCAGTACACCGGTAATTAACGGGTTATCGATAAACGGATACTGGGCGCGGCCGCCATTAACACCAAGAAAGACCACTGGTATACCCATTCCGGCAATGCTTTCAGCCATCAGCGAGAATGCATTATCGTCACCGATGATCACCAGTTCCGGAGCCAGGCGACGTATGCTTTGCTGTATTTCGGCAGCTTTTTCCGGCCAGTCACTTTTAGCCAGCTGCTTGGTGTCCATTGAATACGCCGTCAGCTGACATTTCTCGCTCATATTATCCTGCAGTGCCTGCAGATACTGCGCATCCCAATTATATTGCGGATGATAACTCTGAATAACGGCCACCTGTTTCAGCGGACCGGCATTGCTGGTTGCACAGCCAATACAGAGTGCCAGCAGCATATAACGGCTTACTGTTCTTATTGCCATAGTATTCTCTCCGGCAGAAATTAACTCCGGAGTTAACCATGTGGCTGCTGGCCTCAGTATCCTGATTTAGTAGGTGAAGAAGGGGTTAATTGAAGATAAAGAAAGCGGCCCGGGAATCTGAATTATTCCAGACCATTATCCAACGCCAGCGGACAGATCTGCACCGGCCCGGCGGCGGATTCGGCGCGACAGACTGTCGATCAGAATATTCAGTGCGGCAGCGACCACAATCAGGAAGAAGGCCTTATCGTAACGGATTTCTTCAAATGCAGAGTCAATATAAAAACCCAGGGTGGCAATACCGAGAATTCCCATCATCGCGCTTTCGCGCAGGATGACTTCCCAGCGATAAAATAAAAAGGCAAGAAACCCCGGATATAAGCGTGGCGTATGCAGATACAGGTAACGGTTAATCCCCTGTGGATCATCGGCACGCTGTGGCTGCTGTTCGCTGTGGTTGGCGAGCAGGAACGCAATTAAACCACCGTTATGTAATGCCAGCGCCAGCACCGCCGGTAAGCCGGAAGGCCCGAGCAGTAACAGCAGAATAAAGGCGATCATCATTTCCGGCGTAGAGCGCATAATCAGCAGTAATAACCGCCCCGGCCAGCGCATGGCCCTGCCACTGATCGCCTGACTGGCCAGCGGGTAACACAGCAGCGCAATCACACCGGTCAGTACCAGAGCAATCTGGGTAAGGTACAGCGTCTGCAATAATGCCGGCCAGGCCACCTGACTGAATTCGCGCCAGTACCAGGTCGCGGCTGCGCTCAGATCACCCTGCTGTAATGCCCGTGGCCAGATATCCTGACTGATAAACTGCCACGCATAGCTGCTGCCCAGTGGCGGCGACTGGGGTAACAACCAGAGCGCCAATGCCGCATAAACAGGTAATAACCAGCCACGTAACCAGAAGCGGATACTGGCAATTAATATAAAAAACACCCAGAGCAAAGCCGCGGCTTCGCTGTACTGCCCCTGTTTAAAAGCGGTCTCCAGATGAAAGCCGAGTGTTGGCAAACCAATAAAACCAAGAATGGCGCTGGAGCGTAAGGCACACTCAAAACGATAGCGGCAGTAGCTGCGCATCTCGCCCAGACTCTGTGGAATTAAGGTGTAGGCATGGCGGCTGATGCGGCTGCTGAAAGGTGAAACAGCCAGCGCAGGCTCTGGCGCCTGGCGATCAAACATTTCGGCAAATACTTTGGCAAACACACCGGTATAAGGAATTAAAATCGCCAGCAAGCCGGTGGTGGCACTGAGGCCATAGAGCTGCATAAATAACAGCCCCCAGAATATTTCGTGTACCGAACGTACCGCCGCCGCCAGCATACGCACCGGCCGCCAGTGATAAAACACCGCCAGCATTAAGCCCAGCGGTACTGAAATGATCAGTGCCAGTAAGGCAAAGGCAACGGTCTGGCCCAGCGCACTGAACAGCGTACTGCTGTCAGCCCAGTACGGGGTAATAAAGCCCCAGCCAATACGTCCGAGTTCACGCCATGGGTCGGTCGGATAAAGCGCCAGATCGGCCAGAAATATACAAGCCAGGGCAATCGCAATAAATAACAGGGAAATACGGCGCAAACGACGACCGCTGCTGTGCGCCGGGCGCACGCCGGGTAAACGGTTCAGCAGCATTAAAGCGTCGTTATCAGGCCGCATAAAAAGCGTCCAGATCGTCGCTGCTTAACGCTGCGGCCGGGCCATCGTAAACCAGTTCACCCGCGCGCAACGCCAGCACACGATCAAAATGGGCAAGTGCCAGACGGCGGTTATGCAGGCTGACCAGCAGGGTGTTATGACGCTTGATTAACAACTGCAGAATATTTTCGGCCTGCAGCGGGTCGAGGGCAGAGACCGGTTCATCACCAAGAAATACCGGCTGTTTACGATACAGCGCGCGACCAACGGCCACCCGCTGACGTTGCCCACCGGATAACCGGTCTGGCGAATGCCAGAGTTTATCTTCTAACCCAAGCTCGTTACACAGCTGCTGAATTTCGGCACGTGGGGTATTAAATGAGCGGATTAAATTCAGCAGATTATAAACACTGCTGTGGCGCTCCAGCCCGCCCATAAAAATATTGTTATACACCGACAGCATATCCACCAGTCCACCCTGCTGTGGGCAGAGGGCAATCTGCTGTGGCTGCTGGCGGTACAGAACATCCAGCAGGCTGGATTTACCGGCACCGGAGGGGCCGATAATGGCTATTTTTTCGCCCCGACGAACAGTCAGGTTAATGTCATGAAGAACGCGGTGCTTACCCAGCGTCAGATCAAACTGCTGTAACTGAAACAGGATAGCGGCATCCGCGTTCACACTCATGGTTATCAGTCTTCCAGCAGGCCAATCGCACGGGCGGTATTTTCAATCGGCGCGTAATCGTCGTTACTGGCCGGTACAAAAGATTCACGCGGAAAGCTGGCGAGCAGGTCTTTATCTTTCATTTCCAACAGGGCTTTACGCATTTTTTCTTTAAAGCCTTTGCCGAAACGGGCATCCACATCACCACGGATAGTCCACTGATAATCCGGATAGGTTGGTGTGGTCCAGATCACCTGAATTTTTTCCGGGTCGATATTGCCGGCCGCCAGCTCGTTATCCCAGACGGTGTAATTAACCGCACCGACCTGATAAGCACCGGACTGCACCTGAGCAATGGTACGGCTGTGATCGCCGGAGAAACCAACGCGCGAGAAAATATCCTCTGGAGCTGCGTTAAATTGTTCGCGCAGATAAAACTCCGGCATTAAACGGCCGGAAGTAGAACCTTTGGAACCAAAGGTAAAGGTTTTGCCTTTCAGTGCTGCAGAGAGTGTTTCTTCTGCATTCAGGCCCGCGCTTTTATTGGCAATAAAATAGGTTTTAAAAAACTGATCTTCATAGCCCTGAGCAATAGCTTCAGAACCGGCCACCAGCTTACGCGCCTGCACGCCGGATAAACCACCAAACCAGGCCAGCTGCACCTGATCGTTACGGAATGCGGTAATGGCGGCGGCGTAGGATTTTACCGGAATGTACTTCACCTCAGCGCCAGTCTGTGCCGAAAGATAATCGGCCACTTTATTAAAGCGTTGCTGTAAGCGTGATTCATCTTCATCCGGAATGGCGGTAAATACGAAGGTATCGGCGAATGCGGAAAAGGCGCTGAGCAGCAGGCCTGCTGCTGCGGAAAACTTAAAGGTCTTTTTCATGGTTTTACTCATTATTTTTCAGGTAGTCGTTAATCTCAGCAGCTGAACCACGGAATTCGACCGGGCCTTTTTTCTGCGTCAGCTGGTACTCGTACATCGGGTCGTAATAGTCGCTGAGCATAATGCGGATCCACTCGCGGTGCAGGCTGTTATCGCCCGTTTGCTCGTGTTCGTTCAGTGCCTGTTGCAATAAATCATCAAGCTGCTGATAGCGCACACCACCAAGGCGACGCTGAATTTTCTGCAGCGATTTGGTCAGATCGTCACGGAAAGCCGCAAAGCCTGCCTCTTCGCCTTCAGCCTGCTGCCACTCCTGCAGTTTATGCAGAATATAATTACGGAAGCTGTGCTCGACCCGCTGTTCCAGCGAGGCTTCAACAATAATCAGTGGCGCGGCCAGCATACGCAGACGCAGACATTCCGGAATCGCACAGCGGCCAATCAGCATGCTTTCGTCTTCGAGCAGAATACGACGCCCCGGATGCGCATGATCCTGACGCAATAACGCCACCGCGAGTTTGTTTTCAAAATCAATCTGCGATGGTTGCCCGGCCGGGCGTTTGCCAAAAGTACTGCCGCGATGATGGGCAATACCTTCAAGGTCAATACTGTGCGGCAAAGCATTTAATAAATCGGTTTTAGCGCAGCCGGTATGACCCGCCAGTACGCGGAACTGGCCATCGGCCGCAATGCGCTCCAGCGTATCAATTAAAAAACGCCGCATGGCTTTGTAGCCACCGGTAATGCGCGGGTAATCACAGCCGGCTTCTTTCAGCCACTGCTGTACGATCTGACTGCGCAGGCCGCCACGGAAACAATAGAGATAACCATCAGGATGCTGACGGGCAAATTCCAGCCATTGCTCCAGCCGCTGTTGTTTTACCTTGCCGCCCACCAGCTGATGGCCCAGCACAATAGCGGCGTCCTGACCCTGCTGTTTATAACAGGTACCGACTTTCGCCCGTTCGGCGTCGGTCATCAGCGGCAAGCTGACGGTGTGCGGAAACGCGCCCTTTTTAAATTCTAAAGGCGCGCGGGTATCCATCATTGGCGTGTCGGTTAAAAACAGGCGGGTAAAATCCTGTGTATCGGGACGGCTCATGCCTGAACCTCGACACGGTAATCGCTGCGTGCGGCGGTTAATTCACCAATGCACTGTGCGTATACCCCGGCGGCTGTTAATNNCCGACTTTCGCCCGTTCGGCATCGGTCATCAGCGGCAGGCTGACGGTATGCGGAAACGCACCCTTTTTAAATTCCAGCGGCGCGCGGGTATCCATCATCGGCGTGTCGGTTAAAAACAGGCGG
>NZ_DDCJ01000104.1:5469-9505 GCF_002335285.1 Thalassolituus sp. UBA2009 | reverse complement strand
CGTATACCCCGGCGGCTGTTAATACCTGTTCCAGCGCTGCGGCTTGCTCTGGCTGTACGGCAATTAATAAACCGCCGCTGGTTTGCGGATCGCAGAACAGCGCTTTCTGCTCGTCGGTTAACGGCGCCAGTTTATCGCCATAGGAATCAAAATTACGCGTGGTGCCGCCGGGCAGACAACCCTGGGCAATATAGTCGCTCACCGGTGGCAGCAGCGGAATATGCTGCTCGTACAACACGGCATTCACACCACTGCCTTCGCACACTTCCAGCAGGTGCCCCATTAAACCAAAACCGGTAACGTCGGTAATGGCTTCCACACCCTCAAGCTGTGCGACTTCGGCGCCGACTTTATTCATCTGGCACATCACATCACGGGCAAGGAATTCATGCTCAGGGCGCAGTTTTTTCTGCTTCTGGGCGGTGGTCAGAATGCCCACACCCAGTGGCTTGCTCAGATAGAGTTTGCAGCCTGCGGTTGCGGTGTTGTTCTGCTTCAGTTTGTCTTTCTGTACCAGACCGGTCACCGCCAGACCAAAAATCGGTTCCGGCGAATCAATACTGTGACCACCGGCCAGCATAATGCCGGCATCCGCGCAGGCCTGACGGCCACCGTCGACCACGCGCTGCGCGACTTCAGGCGGCAGCACATTTACCGGCCAGCCAAGAATCGCAATCGCCATTAACGGTTTGCCACCCATGGCGTAGATATCACTGATGGCATTGGTCGCGGCGATACGGCCAAAATCGAAGGGATCATCGGCAATGGGCATAAAGAAATCGGTGGTGCTTAAAATCACCTGACCATTACCGATATCGTAAGCGGCAGCGTCGTCTTTGCTGCTGTTACCCACCAGCAGATTGGCATCGGTAGGCAATGTCAGCTGCGAGGCAAGAATGCTGTCGAGCACTTTAGGTGATATTTTGCAGCCGCATCCGGCGCCATGGCTGTATTCGGTCAGACGGATATTGTCGGCAGAAACCTGTGAACTCATATTGCCCCCGGTAAAGAAAACTGGGGCCGAATGATACGTTAATGTACCGTTCAGGCACAGGGAGTATGATCCGCCGCCTTTGCCTTTACCGGTCTGCAAACCACGATGAATTTCCAACGCCCTACGCTTCTTTTGCCAATCCTCAGTCTGGCAGTGATAACGCTCAGTGCATGTTCTGTCGCACCACTGACAACCCCGACCAGTGCCCGCTCACTGGGCAAAGGTAATGTCCAGCTCAGCGCCTATGTCGCACCGGCAACCTCTGTCAGTTTCGCAGCGGCTCTGGGGGAGAACACTGACGCCGGTGTCGCCATTGAACAGCAGATCACCATAAACCAATCCATATGGATTAAGCACAGTCTGTTAAATCAGGCACAGGGCTGGTCAGTAGCCGGATTGGCCGGGCTGTTCAGTGCCACCGACCTGGCGAACAGCAAGGGCTTTTATCTGGGGCCATTGTTCAGCTACAGCAAAGGTAAGGCGGAGTGGTACGGTAATCTGCGCTATAACCGGGTTTACTGGGATGGGCCAGACAACCTGTCGAGCGAAGATAAAGACGATCTGTGGTTCGACATTGTTTCAGACAGCAGCGTTTACTCGTACTGGCAAGCCGATGTCGGCATGAAAATACACCGCAAGCGGGTCACCTTTAATCTTGGTGCCACCTGCCTCGAATTGGGTGGCAGCTCCGCTTGCATGCCGATTATGGGTGCTGGCCTGACCTACTGAGCGCTGGCCGTTTTCATCAGTGCCTTTACCTGCGCGGGCATTTCGCCCGCCTGCCATTTGTCGTACAGCGCCTGCAGCTCACCACTGGCGATCAGCTCGGGAATACGGCGGTTATATTCGCTGATCAGATACTCCGACACCGGCCCTTCAGCAAAGGCGACATACACATCGCGGCCGTAGGGCACATCCTGTACCTCAAAATAATCCATGCCCACACCGGCCTCTTCCAGCGCCAGCTGAATGGCATCCCATTCATCCACCATCATGTCGATCTTACCCTGCTGTAACCATTGCAGCCCTTCGGCGCTGCTACGGAACTCACGCAGTTTAAAATTACGTTGTTTGCCGGGAATGACGTCATAGCCTTTCATCCAGCCCACGGTTTTGTCTTTTAACGTATCAAGCCCCTTCCAGGTTATGCGGGCCTTGAGTGGGTAAACAACCGACAGGTATTCCACATCGATGGCATAACGGGGATAAAGCAGTGGTTCACTGCTGTTGCGGGTCTCTCCGATGATAGCGTTATACACCCGGTATTCGGTTACCATCTTCAGCGCCCGGTTCCAGGGCACCGTTGCCGGTTTAACGCGGATGCCGGCCGGCTCGTACACCGCGCGCAGAATATCCCAGTACAGGCCGGTGCCATCTTTATTGGTAAACTCCGGCCATTCCGGTGCCACCACGTTCACCATTTTGATATGACTGGCGGTAAACCCGGCCACAGAATCGGCGCCGGCGTTAAGCGCCAGCCCAAGCAAGACACAAAAACACCACGCACGCATAACCACCTCCTGTTACATACCGGTCGACAGACCAATCCATCGGCCATGGCTTATGTTCAGCGGCCACACAGCCGCAAATAACGTTAAAAAAACAATAGTTCAGCGTTAGGAGATGGAAGGCAAAATACAGGAATGACCGCTGACAAATATCACTCAGGATGAGCGTTGCCATTCCACGGTCAGAGGAGGTAAGCCGGGAGTATGAACTTCGATGCTGATGACCTTATCAGGCTGACGTCTGAGCCAGGCTTCGGCCACCGGACCCAGACGCGCCAGTTCCGCCAGCAGTAACTGCAATTGCTGCTGTTGTGCCGGCGTCATACGGTTTTAAAACGGATAGTGACCTGCGAATACACCGAACTGCTGGTGCTGCTGGGCAGGGGCTTGGCACTGATGCGTACCGGACTGTCGGCCGTGGCCGCGAGGGTTTTATCCAGCGTGGCGCCATCGAGAAACAGGGTCTTCTCCAGTGTTTCAGCATCCACCAGCTCTTTTACTCCGCTGCTCAGCGTGCTGTTGACCAGCGTCGTGTTAAGCACGGCATCGGATGCCGCCAGACGCTTAACGCCGCTGACCGCTGTTTTACCATCATTGCCCGCTGCCGTTTCGGCGGTTGCATCGCTCGCGGTCTGATACAGACTGCTGAGCTCCAGCTTGGCATTAATTTCACCACTGTCGACCACCAGCCGCGCCTGCTCCATACGATTAAGCAGCGCCTGCAGGCTGGCTTTTTGTTCAGCCACCAGCTGCTCATCAATTACTGCGCGCAATGCTTCAAAGCCATAGTTGGTCAGACGGTTTTTAAAGATAACCGACTCTTCCTCAAACTCTTCGGTCAGCTCCAGAATAAACGCCTGCCGCTCGGGCGGAACAATCATCTGCCGGGCAATCGGGCTACCGGCAATGAGTGTTTCGCGCGTGAGCACCAGCTGCGGATCGATGAACTGCAGCAGAAACTGCTCGTCGGGCAGATCAATGGCCGCCTGCAGTTCAGCATAACGGCGCAGCTGGTATTGCTGCGCGTTAATGGTGGCTTCAAAAGTTTCGGTCAGCAGCTGGCCGACAAACTCCGCAAAACCAAGACTGACATACTGAAAGTCAGACACAAATCACCTCACCCGTTCAGCGGCGCATAATCGGTTTTAAAGCGGATCAGCACACGGCCAAAAATATCGACCTTGGTGCCGCTGGTATCGCGCTGGTAACTCTTGGCGGTATTCACCGTCACCTGACGCTGACGCTCTTTGCGTCTGGCTTTTTTGAAAGCGCCCAAAGCACCTTTGCGCAGTTTGGTTCTGCTGGCCTGGCGCGCACGGGTTTTGTTTTTGGTTTCCAGTGTGCTTTCACGTTCCTGCCAGGTGGAGAAGGTAATCTTGGTTTCGATTTCACCTTCGGTTACCACCAGACGCATCATCCCCTGCTGCGCCATATTCTGCAGTACGCTGTATTTATTCGAAGAAATCAGCGAGGCAATAGCATCGTGAATCTGCTGATAATTCGGCAGTGTACTGGTAACACCATTGTTATAGGC
>NZ_DDCJ01000104.1:2829-5203 GCF_002335285.1 Thalassolituus sp. UBA2009 | reverse complement strand
GCCGGCGCCAGTGCATTCATCAACCCACCCCACCAGGTATCGGTTGTGGCTGGCTGGGCCGCATTAACCGGCGAGGATGTGGATGGCGCTTCCAGACTGTTCAGTACGGCTTCCAGCTCGGTTTCGCTGAGCGTCGGCAATTCGTACTTGAGCACAAAATCGCTGATTTCATCAAAGCTGACACCGTCGTTGGTGTTGTTGATATAACTGGATAAATCCTGCGTCAGGGTCTGAACAAATTCGGCATATTCTTCAACCTGCAGAATATGCGCCTCGACCAGCGAGTCGAACACGCCGGTAATCAGTTCCTGGGTAAATTCAACAAAAGGGATGTCGCCAAAGCGGGCGGCTGTATCGATGGCAGAATTAAAATTCGGCATGGTCTCTTCCTTGATAAATGGCAGTTTATTGGCCGGTGCGGAAAATATCCGGGCACTGCTGATGCTTTCCCTGCACCACTGATCGCAGCCAGATTACTGCGCACTATCAGGAATGTCTACCGCGCAGAAATGACAATACAGGCCTTATAATGCTCAACTTCCGGTGGCGCAGGATAACGCTGGAATGACCCCTTTCATTTGCTGTTATCAAACCCGATAGTTATTACTTTTTATTATCACAACTGCGCACATAACAATTACCATTCCCCTGCAACGCGCTGACCCTGCGGTCACGCTCACGTTCGGCATCATCCACTGCATCCAGCTTATGCCAGGCATTAAACAGCTGGGTTTGCTGGCGGCTGATTTTCAGGCCATAGCGGTCACGCATATAGAAATAAATCCGCGCTACATCACCGCGGCGGTCGTCTTTCGGTTCGGCACGGCGCAGTTTGAAATCCACTTCAAAATCACAGCGGCCATAGACACGCGGCTCCCCTTCGAGCATACCGAAACGGAAGTTGGAACGGTCGCCGTTTAACTCGCCAACAGCAGGCACAAGATTGTGCAGGTCGGCTTCCATACGGCGGAATTGCGCATCGTTTTTACTGCAGTTCTTGCGGCCACCGTTCTGCCAGCACTGCAACTGATGGCCAAACTCCCAGGCAGGAACCACATGTTCCCATTCCAGCCGCGCACCGCGTTTGGCATTTTTACGCGCACTGTAGCCGCAGGCCGAAGCATCAATATCTTTGCCGGAGAAAGCACAGTCACAATAAAAGGTGCGCTGGCCACCCGGCAGACTGGCGTACAGCTTAGCCGCCATACGCTTGGCTTCACGGAAGGATTGCGGACCGGACTGGCGCTCATCGGCCTGACTGGCCTGCGCTGCCTGCAGAGGTAAACAACAGAATAACAGCAGGGCAACCGCACACTGCCTGACAGTAAAACGTATGATCATTTTTGCCCTCCGGTTTCGCAGCGCGCAATGTATCACTGCCGCCCGGAGGGGTCACGGTTTGCCGTGTGAGCGTGCGTAAAGCCAGCTCATTTAAGCAGCGTCAGCCTCAGAAGCGATAACCGAATACGCCAATATATTCATCAAAGTAAAAACTCTGATCGGCTTTATCGCCTTTATTGCTGGTCAGCACATCATCCATATCGGCATGCCCATATTTACCGAGGAAACGGAAAAAGAAGCCTTTCCACAGCGTGGCTTCAACACCCACTTTAACCGTGGTGGCATAACCGGCGACATGCCACTCGTCATTACGTTCGCCACTAAGCAGTTTAACGTTGCTTTTCGGATACAGAATGCCGGCACCCAAACCGGCAAATACCGCCAGATCCATTTTATTGCCCCAGGACCACAGCGGCAGAAAACGCTCGGTTTCCAGTGAGATCATGTTAAAGCCGTCGGTATGCTCATAATCGAGAAAATCAGTGCTGAGCTTCTGCTGACCACGGGCCGGGTCGGTGCGCTCAAACCCGGGACGATTAATAGTACCGCTGATATCGACGGTCTGATCCTGCACCATCACATACTTCATATGATCAAAGCCGAGCGATACCGACCAGTTATCGGCAACAAAATAACCAACACGCCAGTTGTACTGTGGAATCGTCAGCCGGCCGGGATTCAGATAAGAGTGGAAAACCTCATTCCACGACACCTGATTCTGACGGTCGCGGGCTTTAACGCCGTACAGCGTGAAATCGTGATCATCACCTTTAAAGTGAATATCACTGTTGGAATACGTGGCATTGTTCCAGCCCCAGTAGCCATACCACTGCCCCTGAGTACGCAGAGTGGTGACCGCCTGAACAGAAAACGAGAAAAAAGCCGACGCCAGCAGCGTCAACAGCAGGGCCATCCGCTGGCGCAGAGATTTAAACAACATAAGTAACTACCAGGAAAAAGAAGGTGTGAACAGCAGAGACCGGCGGTACCGGGGAGCCTTATGCCCGATGAACAACACCGGAGTGAAGCCAAA
>NZ_DDCJ01000104.1:1960-2565 GCF_002335285.1 Thalassolituus sp. UBA2009 | reverse complement strand
TAACAACGCCTGCCAGAACAGCCTGATCCACCTGCCAGAACAATGTAAAATATCAGCAACAACGGGAGCTGCAGCGCTGTCAGGCCCTTCATAAGGGATTGATGCAAATGCGCAACAGAGTGTTGGGAAGGGCCTGGCAGGTCCCGGCAGGCACTGACGCCACCGTTTGCAATCAGAAACGCACTCCTGCCAATCCTGAAGCAGCCGGTAAAAGTGGCACATTTCGCCTTCAGCTTTCAGCGCAAAGCTCATACACTGGAGTCAAACCACCGAGCTGCCGCGCCTACGTTGCCAACCTGTTTTACAGCCGCAATAGGGCGCGCCAGCCGTGACCGCCACGCACTGCAACCGCACAGCGTCCGGCCACCAGGGTCCGCAAAGAAATGCCCGGGCCTCCCACTCTTGGAAAGGTGAACAATGACACCGCAACAACCGCTGATTCCCCTGCGGCCTGTTGCCGACATCCCGCCAGCACCGGCGTCTGCCACCGGCATTGTGCCGCAATCATCAGACACCACGCTGCAGGATACCCATGGCCGGCGCTTCAGCTATCTGCGTCTGTCGGTAACCGATGTCTGCAACTTCCGCTGCAATTACTGCCTGCC
>NZ_DDCJ01000104.1:0-1695 GCF_002335285.1 Thalassolituus sp. UBA2009 | reverse complement strand
ACCTTTGCCGCTCTGGGCACACGTAAAATCCGCATTACCGGCGGCGAGCCCAGCCTGCGCAAAGACCTGCCAGAGATTATCCGCATCCTGAAAAACACCGCCGGTATTGAGCAGGTTGCGCTCACCACCAATGGTTACCGTTTAAGCAAACAGATTGATGATTGGGTAGCCGCCGGACTCGATCAGCTGAATGTCAGCATCGACAGCCTCGACCCGCAGCAATTTCAGGCCATTACCGGCCACGACAAACTGCAGGAAATTCTTAACGGTATTGAACGTGCACGTGCCCTTGGTTTAACCCGCATTAAGGTGAATGCGGTGCTGCTGAAAACCTTTAATGAAAGCGGCCTTGGCCAGTTTTTAAACTGGTTAAAAGCCACACCGGTAACCCTGCGTTTTATCGAACTGATGCAGACCGGCGACAACGCCGAATTTTTTGCCGCTCAGCATGTGCGTGGTGAAGATATTAAACAGCAGTTACTGCAGGATGGCTGGCAACCGAAATTACGCGGCAGCCACGACGGGCCGGCACAGGAATTTTATCACCCGCACTTCAGCGGACAGATCGGCCTGATCATGCCTTACAGTCAGGATTTCTGTAAAAGCTGCAATCGTCTGCGTATTTCTGCCCAGGGAAAATTACATCTGTGTTTATTCGGTGAAGAAGGCTATGAATTACGGCCACTGCTTCATCATGCCAGTGCTGACATACAGCAGCATATCCGTACCCTGCTCGGCCAGAAAAAAGAAAGTCATTATCTGCAGGATGGACGCACCGGCGCGATATCACATTTTGCGATGATTGGTGGCTGAATGAACGCGCCACAGCTTGCTGCCGTATTACTGGCCGGTGGTTCATCACAGCGTATGGGGCAGGATAAAGCCCTGTTACCGGTGAAAGGTTTTCGTCATATTGGTGAACGAAACTGGCAACAGTTAATTGCTCTTAAACCGACTGTGCTCTGGCTCAGCCGCCAGCCGCACCAGTCAGAGCTGGGTTTATCGGCACCCGATGGTTGTCACTATAAAATACTGGCCGATGACATTGCCGGAGCCGGGCCTCTGGCGGGTATTCAGGCTGCAGTTAAGGCAGCACTGAACGATCAGATTGACGAATTAATATTGCTGCCGGTCGATATGCCGCATATCCGCAGTCAGGATTTACAGCGGCTGATCAGCAGCGGACGTGCAGCCTGTAAAGCCGCCTGTTATCAGCAGGATTCTTTACCGATCTGCCTGCCACTTTATTTGCCGGTCAGTCAGGAACTGCTGCACTGGCTGAACGAACAACTGCAGAATCCGGCGGCACGGCGTTCTGTCGGTTCATTAATTCATACCTTTGCCAGCGTGCAGCTGCCCTCTCCCGGCACGCATGCACTGACCAATACCAACACACCGGACGAATGGGCGGAACACGCCCGTTACTGAGGACATATCATGGCCAAAACCTTTACCAAAGATTTTATTCCACTGAATATCGCGGTATTAACCGTGTCCGACTCACGCACCGAAGACACCGACACCTCCGGCCAGCTGCTGGTCGAAAAACTGACCGATGCCGGGCACTTTTTAAGCGATAAAAAAATCGTTGTGGATAACGTCTATAAAATCCGTGCCGCCGTATCCCAGTGGATTGCCGACGATAAAACCCAGGCCGTGCTGATTACCGGTGGTACCGGTTTTACCAGCTGCGAC
>NZ_DDCJ01000102.1:12120-36842 GCF_002335285.1 Thalassolituus sp. UBA2009 | reverse complement strand
AAGAATGCGGCTCTGGTAAAACTGATAACTGACAAACACATCCGCCGGAGCCTGATAATCCAGCGCGGTTACCGTTGCCAGTTCCGGGCTTTGGCTAATACCGTTATTTTGCAGATCTTCGCGCAGAAAAAATGCCCGGCTGATATGCCCGGCTTCAAGGCGCAGCACTACGCTGCTGAATGCTGTGCTGGCGCTCAGGCCGAACAGGCGGCTGCGGCGGTACACGGCTTCGACATCGACCTGAATCGTGCTGCCGGTTGTGTTTAACCTGCGGTAAACAACCGGTGTGTCGTGGTAAAAATTAAAATAGCTGGCGCTGATATCCCAACCACCGGCAAAGGCACTCCAGCGCAATCCATGCTCCCAGTCATTACCATCCGGGCGCCGGGTTGGCCGTTGATTAACCGCGACTCCGGCGACCGGTTGCGGAGCCAGCTCGGGGCTGGTAATAGCGAACGCTGTGCCTGGTTCTGCCAGCTCACTGAAGGTTAAGTCGGGAATAATTAACCATTGCAGAGACTGTTCATTGGGCAGAGGAATATGCGCATTAAACATCCAGGTAGCGATGCGCGAGTCTTCGGCATCGGGCAGATTAAATTCGCGCAGATCCTGCGGGTTAATAATATCCAGAACCCGAAGGCCGTCGGCCTGACCCCAGACGACCTGTTGTTTACCACTGCGCAGAGACACACCGTAGAAATACTGGTCAGCATAGGCTTCGGCAATATCAAAACGCACGTTATCCCATTGTGCCAGTGGCCCGCTGCTATGCAGGCTGCCCGCCGGATAATTATCTGTCCGGCTGGTTGGCTGCTCTGCGTACAGGGTGTCAGAAAAATCAGCACGCAGACGCGGTTGCAGATTAAACGACGTATCGGCCGTGCGGTATTGCCATTCACTTTGCAGCTGCACTTCCGCTTTGCTCAGTGCGGCCGGAGCATCGCTCCAGGCCAGTTCTGAACTTAGCTCTGAACTAAATCCAGAGCTGAAGTCGCTGTGCACGGCACTGCTCAGCAATATCAGGGTGAAAGCACCGGCGCTTAGCCGGAGTTGCTGCCGGAGTTGCTGTCGGATATTCATTTACAGCCCCCGGCGCAGGGTATTCTGGGTAAACAGGTGGTCGGCCACATCCTGTTGGTAATCGACGGCAGAAAAAATAAACAGCGAACGGTGACCGCTGATATGGTTTTCGGCCAGCAGCTGATGCCGCGTCCAGATTCCGTCGATCATACGGATATCCGTTACCTGCACGGTTTTCAGCGGCACCTGTTTAATATCCAGATAGTCGCTTTTCACCACGATCCAGTTTTGCGGATCAATATAAAAGATTACTTCGCCATACCCCAGTTCCTGAGCAATAGCAGCCGTTTTGGGTGTGGCTTTTACCACCAGTTTTCCGTCATCGTCTGGCAGGCGTTGCAGCTGATAGTCGGCAATACTGATATGACCGTTCTGCTTAATATCTTCATAGGTAAAATCGGTACCCATAAAATAGTCGCCACGATCGGATGCGGAAATCCGCCGCACCTTGCGCAGTGCCGGCAGGTACAGCCACTGATCATCTTCCTGATCTGTGGCGGCATAGTCGAAGGTCAGAAAAGCGGTGTCTTTAACATTGGCCGGTGATTTATAAAAAAATACGGTCTTTTTATCGTCACCAAAATATTTTCGGTAAGACAGTGTTTCACGGCGCCGCTCTTTGCCCCGGCTGTCGGTCAGTAACATGCTCAGCTGGCTGCTGACGTGCTGGCCGTCATCCACCGCGTTTACCCGCTGTGCAATATCGTCGGCGCTGAGTGTTGCCAGTAATTCCGTATTAAAAGCTTCTTCTGCCTGCAACGGCTGGCTGTGCAGGGCGCCATTTAAAGCTGCAGTACTGAGTCCTGTGGTTAGCAAAAATGCCAGAACTGTACTGCCAGTCACGTGTTTTTCTGCCGCTATCGCACTGGCTTCGGACGCCTTTTTTTCACCGAAAATAAAGGTCGGCTGCAGTAATACAATCAGTGCCGGTAACAGCGTCATGGCGGCGATAAAACTCATACTCACCGATAACACGACAATGGTGCCGAAGTGCGTCAGCGGTACAACCTGAGAGCTGATCAGTACACCAAAACCAAAGGCAATCGCCAGATAATTAAACAGCAGCGCCCGGCCTGTGGAACGGAATAATTCGGTGAATAATCCGCTGCCTTTCAGTCCGTCTGCCACCAGGGTTTTCAGGCGTTCGAGGGTATGAATAGCAAAGTCGATACCCAGGCCAATGGCTACCGAGGCAAACATGGAGGTGCCTATGCCCAGATCAATCCCCAGCAATGCCATCGCCGCATAAACCGTAAGAATGGAACAGATTACCGGCAGGGTTGCGAGCAGACCGGCGGCCCAGGAACGGAATAATAACGCCGAGACCAGAAAGACACAGAGCAGCGAAATAACCACGCTGTAAAAATGGCTGACGCCCAGATCTTTAATCCAGTGGTAATTAACATTGACACGACCACTGAGGCTGGCAGTAACCGGCTCATCCATAACGGCATTGTTAAAGTGCTGATCGATATATTGCTGCAGGGCTTCAACCACCGGTTTTGTGGCAATAAAATCGGCACTGTCGAGATTCAGACGGATATTGGCCAGACGGTAGTCATAGTCAATTTCTTCAGAAAAATCGGCAGGATCAGAACTGGCCGAATAGAGCAGAAAATACTGCGCAATCAGATCGGCATCCTGCGGCAGACGGTAAGCATCGCCCTGACCTTCGTTCAGGGATTTATTCATCTGCTTTAAATAATCCACCACCGATGATGAACCATTTACATGCGGCAGTGTTTCCGCGTAGGCCTGCAGAGCTTCCATGGCATTCAGCACCTGCGGTGAAAAAATCCCTTCGTTACGGCTGCTGGTAATCACAATGTCCAGCGTATTGGTGCCTTCCAGATGCTGATTAATGACCTTGTCAGCCTGATAGATTGCTTCGCTGGGATGAAAGGTATTAATGCGGTTTTCGTTTACCTTAATCTGGGTAGCCAGCAGGGCGCCGCTGATGCTGAGCAGTGCAAATAATGACAGTGTGGCGCGTGGATGGCGTACACAGATTCCACCGAGATAAGTCATCAGGCGGGCAAAGGTATCCTGCTGGCTGTTCTGTTCAAGGCGAATCCAGCGCTGGCTGACTCTGGGTTTCAGTAAGGTGATGCAGGCCGGTAAAACAAAGAGCGAATAAAACCAGGCAACCAGCACGCCGAAGGCGGTGAATAAACCAAAGTATTCAAAGGGTGGCATATAAGATGACGCGTACAGGCCAAGAAATCCGGCAATAGTGGTCAGCGACGTCAGCGTTACCGGGCGCGCCATAACGGCAACGGCTTCACGGATACAGGCCTGCAGCGACCAGTCCGGATGTCGTGCCTGCATTTCGTAATAGTGGCTGAAAATATGAATTGAATCGGCGACGGCCATACCAATTAAAATAACCGGCATAGCGTTGGTGATAACAAAAAAAGGCACACCGCAGTAAGCCATAAAACCGAGGGTCATCAGTACCGAGGCGGCAATCACCAGATTGCCCAGCAGGGCCGGTAATAAACGGCGGAATGCAACGATCAGCATAATGGTAATAATTAATCCGGCGAGCGGATTAAGACGGCTGGCATCATGGTCGATATAGTGACCGAGATAGCCGAGAACGGCGCCTTCACCGGCAACATGGAGTTCGACACCTGCAGGCACCTGTGTCTGTTGCAGCAACTTATTGATAGCGTCGTAAGCGGCTTCGGCCTGATTGTCATCGTACAATTCCAGCACGATCATACTCATCGCACCGTCGTCAGAAACCAGCATGCCGTGATACAGCGGAAAGTCTTCTATTGCCTGGCGCAGGGCCGCATCATGCTGAGTGCGTAAGTCATAGAATGGGGCAACATCCATCCCGTCGGCCGAGGCGCTGATATTATTTTCACTGGCCAGACTGAGGGTCCGCGCCGTATTAATCATCGGCAGGGCATTTAACTGATCGGTCAGCTGCCCGATCAGATCGAGAGTCTGTTTGCGGTAAATGCCTTCTGCCGAACGGTCATATATGGCAACGATCAGCGGGTCACTTAAACCAAAAATCTCCCGCACCTTATTTTTATACACCAGCGCCGGATTGTCGGCTTCGAGAAAGGCATCGGCACGGGTGTCTTTATGCAGTTGTCCGAGGCCGGTTATCAGTAGTGCCATTAACAGAAAGCCGGCAAACAGAACGGTTTTCGGGTAATTAACTCCCGCCTGAATGCCACTTCTCACGACTGACAGCAGCCAGTGCTTTTCCCTGTAGGTATTCATAATTCGCCCTCAAATGAATGTATATGCATCTATATGTAAATGTATATGCATGCAAATGGCAAATTTTTTTTAGCTGCGCAGGGTGAGAATAGCGTCGGCGACCTGCAACAGTTGTGCAGAAAGCTCGTCACCAAGGTGCTGGGAAATGCCGCTCTGTGCCTGTTTCCAGCGAATTTTTGCCTTATTAAACAAGGCTTTACCTTCGTCGGTCAGAGACACCAGAGTCACCCGGCCATCATCGGGGCTGGGATTGGTCTGAACATAGCCGCTGCGGATCAGCGGTTTCAGATTACGCGTCAGGGTGGTTTGCTGCAGCACCAGAACTTCCTGCAGTTCTTTCTGTGATGGGTTTTTCAGCATCGACAGCACACGCAGAACAGAGAACTGCGCAATGGTAATACCCAGATCGCGCAGGCTGTTGTCGTAGTAGCTGGTCAGAACCCGGTCGGCCTGGCGCAGCTTGAGGTTAAAGCAGGGGGTAATATTCATAAGAGTATCCGGCTGCAGAACACAGCAATCATAGCTCAGACAAGCAGGCTCTGTCAGCGCACTTTCGGTGCATGATCGGGGCTCCCCGGAAAAGAAGAAAACGGATAAAGACTTTCTATTTTCTGAAATATTCGTACCCTATGCGGCTTAAATCCAACAATGATGGACAGAGTACAAGGGAATGAAAAAAAGCCTGCTGACTTTATTACTGGCCTCGGCCACAACACTGGCGTATGCCGATACAGATTCTGCGGTTGACGCGGAAAGCACCACCGCAACAAAGCAAGGCTTAGGGTTCAGCTTCAGTGCTGACCTGATGGCGGGTGGTGATAAGTTGGCGGAGATGGAATACGAACGTGGCACTTCTGACGATATTAATGCCGGTGCCGGTATTAACCTTGGTGCCGGTGTGTATTACACCCTGAACCAGTTTCGTGCTGAAGCCCGCCTGAACTGGCTGAGTGATTCTGCCAATGGTCTGGATGACGACAACGATCCGGTTACCATTGAGTTTTCGACCTATCCGCTGGATCTGATGCTGCACTACCAGCTGGGCAAGCACAGTCTGGGAGCTGGCCTGACGTATCATATGAATCCGAAACTGGATATGGACGGCACAGAGTATACCTTTGATTCACCGACCGGCAGTCTGATCGAATACCAGTACCACCTGAATCCGCGTTTTGCCATCAGTGCCAAATACCAGAACATTGAATATTACTATCAGCCTGCTGATGCCACCTTTGATGGCTCAGGGCTGGGTATCGGAATTTCTTTTCAGCTTTAATCCTGCTTTTTGCATATATAAAAAACGCAGCCAATGGCTGCGTTTTTTTTATTTTCAGATGGCTGTTATTACACCGTCTGGGCGGTTGCAGAGTTTTCTGCGTTTTCTTCCGGGTATAAATCCGCTTCGGCCTGTTCCAGCATGGCGAACTCTTCTTCGGCGGTTTTGGCCACCAGATGGTTTTTGCTGTAGCCAAAATAATAGGCTGCACCAATCACAAAGAGGATCAGCGTGTAGAAGAAGGCGCGCGGGTCGAAGGCATACACACCGGTTAATGCAATCAGCGACAACAGCAGGGCAATGCCGGAGGTAAATACACCACCCGGTGTTTTATACGGACGCACCAGCTCAGGCTGTTTAACGCGCAGCATAATATGGCTCAGTGCCATCAGGGCGTAAGACACGGTTGCGCCAACCACGGCCATGGCCAGCATCAGGTCGCCTTCACCGCTCAGGGAAGCAGCAAAACCCAGTACGCCAGGAACGATCAGGGCACGCGCCGGTACTTTACGTTCTGTGGTTACCGACAGGCTTTGTGGCAAATAGCCAGCACGCGACAGGGCAAATACCAGACGGCTGTAACCGTAAATAATGGAGAAGAAGGATGCAATTAAACCGACCAGACCCAGTACGTTAACGACGGTTGCCAGTTGGCTGTTACCGGTTGCATTCAGGGCATCAACCAGAGGTACGGCACTTGCGCCCATCGCCTGTGCACCAGCCGCGCCCGGAATTAACAGCACAACCAGCAGGGCGGTAAACAGCAGGAAAACCATGGCGCCGATAATACCTTTAGGTACATCTTTGGCAGGGTCTTTGGATTCTTCGGCGGCCAGTGGCACACCTTCTACCGCCAGGAATAACCACATAGCAAAAGGCAGTGCGGCCCATACACCGTACCAGCCCAGTGGCAGCATGGCCGAAGCGCCTTCGCTGGCGGCAATATCAAACAGGTTGGCGCTGTCAAAATTACCGATTAAAGCAATCGCGGTGGCAATAATGGCCAGTACGGCCAGACCGGAAATCACCATCATCACTTTTAATGCTTCGCCCACACCGGCCAGGTGAATACCGATAAAGACTAAATAAAAGGCGGCATACACCCAGGGGCCATTAAAGCCGAGTAAAGCTTCAACCGCCGAACCGATAAAGATCACAATCGCCGCCGGCGCCAGTGCATATTCAATTAATACCGCAAGGCCGGTTAAATAACCGCCGGCCGGGCCCATTGCCTGACGGGCAAAACTGTAACCGCCACCGGCGGCCGGAATAGCCGCCGACATTTCAGCCAGTGACAGCACCAGGGTAAAATACATCACCGCCATTAACAGCGCGGCGATGGCAAAACCACCCCAGCCTGCCTGAGCGATACCAAAGTTCCAGCCGGCAAAATCACCGGAAATTACATAAGAAACCCCGAGACCGGCGAGAAGAATCCAGCCGGCGGTGCCTTTTTTCAGTTGCCGTTTGGCAAGGTAGTCCTGATGGGATGTGGACATGGTATTACCTCATAGGTTGAATAAATGGTGTTTTCTCAAACAGAAAAAATACAATCAGCCGAGCAGAAAATTTTTCGTCTCTGCCGCGGGGGAAGAGGCGGGTTTTATTGTTGTATGCTCATCCGGAAAATCGGGCTGATGATCAATGGTCGCCGCTTGTGCGGTACTTGCTGACAGGCTGTCTGCGGGGCCGGTCAGCGAGCCGCTGCGGTCTTTAAGTTGTACGCCGGATAGCTGCAGCCGGCGTGACTCGCGCAGTAAATAACCGGCCTTATGGGCCGCTTCGCTGAAGTTCAGGCCTTCTGGCCGAACGTTGGAAATACAATTGCGGCGGGCATCGGTCAGGCCGCGTACCGGAGCCCAGGTGAGGTATAAACCGAGACTGTCGGGAGAACTTAACCCCGGCCGTTCACCAATTAATACCAGCACAATTCTGGCATTTAATAATTCACCGACATCATCACCGATAGCAACGCGGGCCTGCTCTGTCAGGGTAATGGGGGCGAGTTTCCACGGCTGTTTATCGGCCTGTAATTCTTCGCATAAGGCCTGAATAAAAGGCACGGCGTTATGGGCAATAGCGGTGGCGGATAAACCGTCGGCAATGACCAGCGCCAGATCAAAAGGCTGTTCCGGCGTTTGCTGTTCCTGCTGCAGTAATACCCGTGATGCTTCATCCAGACGGCGGCCTAAATCGGGGCGCTGTAAGTAGGTCATGCGGTCAACCGCTTCGCTGTGCAGCTTTAATGGTGGCTCGTCGCTTAACAGCGGATACTGTTCGGCCAGGGTTTCCAGCTGTTGCGTCAGCGCCGGAAAATCTAATGGCGTATGCACAGCATCGCGCGCCTGGGCATGGGCTAACTGAAATTCCAGCATTTCTTTGGTGGGCAGGCTGACACCGCTGCGTCCGAGGCCAATACGCGCTGCGGTAAACTGGCGCAGGCGACGCCATGGGTTATCAATAACGCCGTTCCAGTCGTCGTTGTGCATATCAGGCTGATCAACCATTGGACACCTCCGATGCTGAATTACCGGCCGGTAAAGTTTTTAACGACGCTGCAAACGCCGGTGGCAAAGCATCGTTTAAGCAGGCACCGGCGGCGTTGCTCATGATCTGCATTTTTTCCAGCCAGGCTTCGAATTCCGGCGATGGCCCAAGGCCAAGAACACGGCGTGCGTATAACGCGTCGTGGAATGAGGTGGTCTGATAATTGAGCATAATGTCGTCGGAGCCGGGAATGCCCATCACAAACGAACAACCGGCAGCGCCGAGTAAGGTCAGCAGGTTATCCATATCATTCTGGTCGGCTTCGGCGTGGTTGGTGTAGCAAACGTCACAGCCCATTGGCAGGCCGAGTAATTTGGCGCAGAAATGATCCTCCAGACCGGCGCGGATAATTTCTTTACCGTCGAATAAATATTCCGGGCCAATAAAACCGACCACGGTATTCACCAGCAGCGGATTAAATTTGCGCGCTACGGCATAGGCGCGGGCTTCGCAGGTTTGCTGATCCAGCCCGTGGTGAGCATTGGCTGATAATGCGCTGCCCTGACCGGTTTCAAAATACATCACGTTATTGCCCACGGTGCCGCGCTGTAATGACAGTGCGGCCTGCTCGGCTTCGGCCAGTGTGGCTAAATTAAAACCAAAGCTGGAGTTGGTGGCTTCGGTGCCGCCAATCGACTGAAATACCAGATCGACCGGTGCGCCCTGTTCTATGCATTCCAGCGTATTGGTGACATGGGTCAGCACACAGGACTGGGTTGGAATTCCATATTTTCTGATGACCTCGTCCATTAATGTCATCAGCCGGGTGGCCTGGGCAACGTTGTCGGTGGCCGGGTTAATACCAATCACCGCATCGCCGCTGCCATACAGCAGACCATCGAGAATACTGGCGGCAATACCATTCATATCGTCGGTCGGATGATTCGGTTGCAGACGTGTCGCCAGACGCTTGGGTAAACCAATGGTGCTGCGGAAGGCGGTAATCACACGGCATTTTTGCGCGACCAGAATTAAATCCTGATTACGCATAATCTTACTCACTGCCGCAGCCATTTCCGGCGTGATGCCGTTGCGGATACCGGCCAGCATATCGCTGCTGGCCAGATCGGAAAGCAGCCAGTTACGGAAATCGCCGACGGTAAAATGGCTGATGGGCGCGAATGCCAGTGCATCGTGTTCGTCGATAATTAAACGGGTGACTTCATCCTGTTCATAAGGAATTAATACCTCGTTAAGAAAATTCTTCAGTGGCACCTCGGCCAGCGCCATCTGTGCCACAGCACGCTCTTCAGCGGAGCGGGCAATCACCCCGGCCAGACGGTCGCCGGAGCGGGCAGGGGTGGCTCTGGCCATCAGGTCGGCCAGATTACGGAATTCGTAGGTCTTGCTACCCAGAGAGTAGCGATACGCTTTATGCATAGCGGTTTCCTGAACTAAAACGCTGTACCGCAGATAACACCGGGCGGAACAGATATTGCTGTTTCTGACAGAGGGCTGGCGCGCAGCGCTGTTCACCGTCAGCTGTAACAGCTCAGCGAATAGCGTTCCGGCGGCCTATCGAATTTTGGCAAATGTGGTTTTTGTTATTTAAATCAGCGGATTAATGATGGTAAAAACAGCGAAATCAGAGAGCCTGAGCGCAGGATATTTGTGAAAAACTCAGCTTTATTGCCTACTAGTGCAGACAATGTGCACGCTAATGCAGCGGTTGCAGAAAAGTTCGCCCCCGATTGGTGCATAAGCGAAGCGACCGATGCCGATGAGCACGCCCATAACCTGCGTGACTGGCAGCAGGAATACGACCAGCTCAGCGATGGCGCGTTTTATGGCCGTATCGACGAACTGGCGCTGGAGCATTTACAGGTATTCCGTGAACACACCAGCCAGGCGCTGCGCCAGCAGTGCAACGTCTGGCCGGATTCGGTTTGGCTGGGATTTGCCGCCGGCGAACAGGACTGCCGTATTAACGGCCAGGAAGTGGCCAGCAACGAATTAATGTGCCGGCCGGGAAACACAGGTTTTGAATTAGTCACTCCGCAAAGCTTCGATATTTTCGGCATCGTGGTCAGCCAGCAGGCGCTGACACAATGCGCCGAGGCACAGGGCGTTAACCTCGATGCGCGCTTGTGGCAATCGCCACGGCGCGGCTGGCAGGAACAAAAACTCAATGCCCTGCGTTATACTCTGCAGCGTTTACTGGCACCGAAACACAGCGGCCTGGCCGGGCCGTTGCAACAGGACATGCTGCTGATGACGGTACTCGATGTGCTGCAGCAACCCGATAATGGCAACGCTATGTTGCCGGCTTATGCACGGCGCAAAGCAGTGGTAGACCGGGTAAAAGATTTCCTCGCCGCCAACCCTAATGCACCGGTCACCATGACCGAACTGTGCGAATTAACCCATGTAAGCCGCCGTACCCTGCAATACAGTTTTGAAAGTATTCTGGGCATCAGCCCGTTACGTTATTTACGCGTGTCGCGTTTAAATTCTGTACGCCGTGCACTGTCACAGCCCGATGCCATTCTCGATGTTGAACAGGACGACGTAACCGTGCAGCGCATCGCCAGTCACTGGGGCTTCTGGCACGCCGGCCAGTTTGCCCATGACTACAAACAGTTATTTGGTGAAAACCCGTCGGAGACATTAAAGCGCGGGTTTATGGGGATGGGGTGGTTTTAGTCAGGCTACGATGATTTATTGCAGTACAAAGGCTCTATTGAGCCTTAGAGTGTTTCAGTACATATTTAAAGTGGATAGGAATATGTACATCTGTATTCATCGTCCATGCTCAGATTTTAGTTATTTGTCTCTGTATGACTCAGTCCCTATTTTGATAAGTTCATCTGTCGAGATGAAATCAGCCTCTTGCGTTTCAAATACGAGAGAACCTTCCAGTGTCGAGAGTATAGCTGAAGTATAAAAAACGGAAGTTGGCTCATTGTGATTGTAGCTATACCGAAAATGATAGGCAACACCATGCTCGAGAAAACCATTTTTAGGTTTTGGGAGTTGTTGAATGATTGATGCGTAATCAATTTTAAATATTTCGAATCCAGAAATCTCTCCCTTTAACTTAAGCGGATAAAACCCACTTTGGCTATCAAGGTCGAAGGGTTCGCTGTATTTAATCGGAAGGTTTAGCTCCTTGGCCTTTGCATTCAGGAAAGATTCATCAGGTTCAGTACCTAAAGCTAAAAATACAAATATATCCAATGCCATTTTTTAACCTATTCCGTTATTATGTTTTTCTTAACTAACTATAACATTTTAACTGTTTTTGGGAAAGATCACGTTGATTTTTTATTGGGTTATGATGTCGTCTGGTAGTTAATATACCCTTTATCGGGCATGTCGCCTTTGATTAGACTTTAAAGTGCTGCTTGTAATCATTTCCTGTGCTTGTGAAAATTTGAAAGCTTTGTACCTTTAATTCTAAAACTATTGTTTGAATCTAGGTGGCTGATGGCGTTTTAATTCTATCGTTAATTGAATCATCTGTTGTGTAGTGGTTAGCTCTTTCAAAAACTATCTCTAGGATTTTTTCGGATAAGGCTTGATGTTGTTTTGTATCTTTCGAATTTCTTCACTTTCGTGGTTATCCCAAAGGCATTTTATTTTTCTATGGCTATGGAATTAACAATAATTTCTTAGATTTCTCTGATGTATGAGTCAATGTCGCTAATATCTATTTCGATAAGCTCTGGGTGAGTTGATAAATCTTGGCATAGAAGATCATGATGCTTCTTCGGAGCCTTATGGTAAATAGGTAAGATCATTTCGATTTTTCAGAGTTCATATTCAGCTAGCGCTTCATCGCCGGGGCAGCCTTTACGCGCCCGAGTGCGTTGATAGGGTCGGTGTAAGCTTTTCACTACCTCATTCAGGTCACATTGATACAGCTCCTGAAAAGTTTTATACACCGAAAAATGTGCTTTATGTGCGTTGTTTTGGAAACCATACTGTCTGGTATTAATTTTTTTGTCAATGTTCTGAAGCGTACAGCTTGGGCTTTGGAATCAGCAAACGGGATCGGAATTCTGGTCGCGGATAAGATCCGCCCTACATGGCAGAGCCTGATTCTGTATCCGATATTGCGTCTGACTTTATGTGCCTGAATGTATGCGTCTGGGTCCGCCGCACCGAACGATGACTTTTCTGATCCGTCGGGCATGAGGGGGACGCCCCTTCAAATAAGTCATAGGGTTGGGCTGCAGCCCAAAACACCAGCCCACTCAGCGACTAATCCCCTTATCTTGAACACAAAATAAAACCGCGCTCCCCAGCGGCAGCGCGGTCATATATCACTTTAACAACGGGTGTGATAATCCGGCCTTTATAAAACCGGAACCTTCATTACAGACTGCTGCTGACGACTGAACTCAAAATCCAGCGAATATGGATAGAGCGTCGGCTGTGCATACAACAGGTCTTCGGTATCGATGGCGAGCACCAGTTTATGTCCGGCCGGTACATCGTAAGCCGTGGCGGTGAGGGCAAAATCGACGCGGATTTTTTTACCGGCTTCTGCTTCATGCAGCGTCATCGGCGCATGGGTAATTAATGTGCCGATACCCAGTGCATCCATATCGTAGAGGTAAGCAACCAGCTGCGCTTTTTCATGTTTTGGCTGAATCATCAGACTCATTTCTGCCTTGCCGCGGATTTTCAGGGGGGCACTTAAGCGCTCACCAATAAAGGTAATACCGAAGCTGCGGTCAATCAGGCCGATGGGGGCGGTAACGCGCAGGTTGGCTTGCTCAAACATCTGCGATAGCAGCGGAATCTGGGTGGTTGCCAGGGTATCGAACAGCGAATTAATCCGGTTGTCGGCGGCGAACCAGCCCTGATACGGCGAGTCGCTCAGCTGGCCGGATTTAAATGCTGTACGCGGCTGCAGATACCATTGTACGGTGCGGGTATTGTTCAGCGGGTATTCGCTGTGCTGCTCGTAACCGGAACTGAATTTTACTTTCATATTCACCGGTTGCTGATCTTCCATGGCGTTGTCTTTGCCCTGCAGATACTGGGCAAACCAGCGGTGCATATTATTCAGCACATGGGTGTTACCACCGCCGATCATACCGACGATTTCCGGCCCGGCGTGGGTGCCGGCCTGTAAGTCGATATGCTTGGCTCCGTTCAGCTGGCTGAACAGGTCGAGCACACTGTTCACCTGAAACAGGTTGTCGCCCCAGTTCTGCGAGATATAAACCGCGGTGCCGTTGCTGTTGATCTGATCGACGTAATTAAGCGGCGAGCGCACATCGGTCCAGTCGTAAATGGCGTCGATATTACGCCGCGCCAGAACGTCGTCCCAGGTGGCTTTGATGATCGGATCAGGACGGCCAAGCAAACCGGATGACAGGGTCAGCAATTCGCCCCAGACCAGACGCGGTGTTTCGTTGCCATACAAGGCTTCGCTCAGGCTGCCCCAGGTGCTCAGTGCGGCCACCGCGCGGATACGTGAATCGTGGGCGGCGCCGAGCAGGCTGATGCCGGAGCCGTAAGAAATACCGGCGGCACCGATGCGCTGCGGGTCAACCTCGTAATTGGCAATCAGATAATCAATCACCCGGCTCAGGTCGGCCATGTCCAGCGGCCCGGCGGTGTCGATCAGACCGCCGGAAGTACCGAAGCCACGGGTGGAGTAGCTCAGCACAATAAAGCCTTCTTCGGCAAAGCGTGCGGCTTCGGTCAGGTATTCGTATTCGTTCAGCGCCCAGCTGTTAATAAAGATCACCGCGGGTTTCAGTCCGGGAACCTGTGTCGGCACAAAGATATTGGCGGCCAGCTCCACGCCGTCGTCGGCGCTGATAACGATGTCGTCATCGCTGGTGTAAGCATCGGATTGCGGGAATACGCCTTTATTCAGTAACCCGGCAACCAGCGTGAGTGCAGGGGTCAGGGCAGATTCGGCGTGCGCTGGCGTGATGGGCAAAAGGGCTGCGGCGAGCAGCAGTAATATGGCTCTTTTCATGCTATGTGCGTCCTTATTGTTGTTTTAGTCTGAGGCCGGGCCTCATGGATTGAGCGCTGCTAACCATAGAAAACCGGCAGCGAATAAAAATGCTGCGAACGGACAGCGTTATGCTCTGAACGGCCAATCTGTGCAGCGCTACGGGCAAAAATAACAACAACGTACTCAGGAGCAGGGCTATGAATATCACCACCCGCTCACCGGGGCTGGGTCTGGCCAGCGCCCGTATTTTACTGCGCCATGGTTTGCAGGCCGGGCTCAGTGCGCACAGTTGCCTGCAGGGAACCGGGCTTGGCCGGCAACAGATTGAGCAGGGCCTGTCGGATGTAACCTGCGCACAGGAACTGCAGGTGATCGACAACCTCTGTGCGGCGCTGGGTAATCCCCTGCGTTTGGGCTTTGAGGTCGGGCTGCAATACCGGTTAAGCAGTCTGGGGCTGATTGGTCTGGCGATGATGACCAGTCGTGACCTGCGCGCAGCGGCGGAACTGGCGGCGCGTTATCTGCAGCACGCAGAGAACCTCACACAGCTGAACTTTGTGGTGAAGCAGGGCGATTTTCTGATTGAGATGAGCAGCCAGGCGCCACTCAGCGATTGCCAGCAACGCTTTCTGATTGCCCGCGAGCTGGGCGTTATTGCCGCGGTGCAGGATGAAATTGTGCCGGGGCGGCGCAATGTGCGGCGTATTCTGCTGGCCTTTCCCCATGATCCGGCGATGGAGGCGATGGCCCGCTATTTTGCCTGCCCGGTGCTGGCCGGTCAGCCCGGCCACTGTTTTGTCGGCGACGCCATGCATCTGGCGATGAGCATGCCGATGTCGAATCCGGTGGCGGCCGATGTCTGTGAGCATGTCTGCACCGAGCATCTGCTGCCCGATGCGCCGGACCTGATTGGCCGGGTGCGCAACCGGATTGAAGATGCCTTACCGGAATTACCCTGTATGGAACAGGTGGCGGAGCAGCTGCATATGTCGGTACGCACCCTCTGCCGTCATCTGGATAAGGCCGGCTGGCGCTGGCGCGACCTGATCAGCGAATGCCGTCTGAGTCGCGCCGAGGTGCTGTTAAAGCGTGGGGTGAGTATCAAAATGGCGGCGGCGCAGGCCGGGTTCAGCAGTACCAGCAGCTTCAGCCATGCCTTTAACCGCCGTCGCGGGGTCAGCCCCGGACGCTTTGCCGAACAGATGCGTAAAGCCTGAGCGTTGTCAGCTCTGCTGTTCGCGCCGGTACTCGGTCGGGGTGCAGCCACTGATACGGCGGAAGGCGGTGTTAAAGGTTGATTTCGAATTAAAGCCGACATCAAAACAGATGCGTGACACCGGCGTATCGCTGTTGCGCAGTGCCTGTTGTGCGGCGTCAATCCGGTACTGGTTGAGCCAGTCGTAAAAATTACTGCCCGAACACTGGTTAATGGCCGCCGATGCCTGATGGCTGGTCATGCTGCACATGGCAGCCAGTTTACCGAGGGACAGTTCGTTATCGCGGAACGCGCCATTGGCCAGCGCCTGCTGCAATTCGGCGAAGAGTTCCTGCTGGGCGTTGCCGTCGCTTGCTGCGCCGCTATCGGCTGGCGTAGCGCTGCTGTTATCCGGGTCTGTGCTGCCGGGTTTTCCGTTGTCTGGCCTTCTGTTGTCTTGTTTAGGAGACGTCGCCAGCGGCTGACGCGGGGGCAGGCTTTGCGGCAACTGGGCGTGACTGAGCATCAGATACAGCAGGTAGGCGCTGGTCGGCGCGAGGGCAAAGGCCACCGACAGATTCCAGCCAAAGCCCTGACTGAGCAGAATGCGGCCGAGCAACGACAGCACCACAATCATCTGTACGGTCTGCAGTTTTTTAATCCAGGTCCCCAGTTTCGTTTTGCGGCCCTGATAGCCCTGACGGTGCTGCCGCCACCAGTACAGCAGACTGAGGCCGGCGATAATGGCGAGGTAGTCGTTACCGTAAGGTGCCAGCGGCTGCCACAGACTTTCATCGACCCGCACTTTCAGCATCCAGTCGATACGCTCGGCCGCGGGCAGGCTCCAGTAAGGAACATCCATTAACGCGACGATGATGGCCGGCGATAAATGCAGCAGCACCGGCAGGCGCTGCTGAAAGATATTGTCGCCCTGCAGCGCCCGCTGGTAGCCGTACAGGCTCAGCGGCAGCAGCACAACCAACGGGTCGACCAGTTTCAGGAAGAATGGCCAGCGCAGAAACATATCGGTGGCGTGATAGAGAAACTCCAGCGACTGCAGCATCACCAGCGCGGCCAGCCCCAACAGCCAGGCAGCGGTCAGGCGGGTGTGGGCATGATTGACCATCCAGCTCAGTGCGGCCAGCAGCAACACGCCGCTGAGGCACAGTCCAATCAGCGCCGCGGCGCCTGCTTCGTAGTTCATCAATACCTCTCAGAGAGACCAACTAAAGTTCGGATAGATCGAACCGTACGTTTAAGTGTTTGTTTTTAAAGTTATTTTTCTTTGGTGTCGGATCTATCGATACGGACGATCCTGTTGTCGTTCCGGCGTCTAATACTATTTCCTGTCACATAATCATAACAAGTGAGGAAACCCCGATGCATTTAGGCAGTGTCCTGAAGAAGCCCGGCCTGTACGCGCTGAGCGCATTAAGCTGCGCCTTATTAACAGGCTGCAATGACGATAAAAGCAATGCAAGCCATTCCTACGAAGCACAGATCACCTATACCGCCCATGGTGTGCCGCATATTGAGGCCAAAGACTATCCCAGTCTGGGTTACGGTATCGGTTATGCGCAGGCCAGAGAAAACCTCTGCACCCTGTCCGAACAACTGCTGAAGCTGAAATCACAGAAGTCCGAATACTTTGGCGCCGGTAGCGGCAATGCCAATCTGCTGTCGGATCTGGGCTACAAAGCCATGGATTATCCGGCTGAAGCCGCCCAGCTGTACAGTGGTTTATCAGCAACGACCAGAGGGCTGCTGCAGGGCTATGCTGCCGGTTTTAACCGCTCGCTGAGTGAGCGTGCCGGTCCGCAGGAATATCCGTCGCCGTGTCGCGGTGCTGACTGGGTGACCAGCATTACGGCGCAGGATCTGCTCGCTTATCAGCTGGATCTGGCCGGGCTGTCGAGCGCACGTAACTTCCTCGCGGCGATGGCTGCGGCACAGCCGCCGGTCGCTACGGTTGCTGCGGTCGACAGTGCACAACTGGATGCCGGTCATGTTTTTACCTCTGAAGGTATTGGCAGTAATGGCTGGGCGCTGGGCAGTGATCGTGTTGATGGCGCCAGCTCTGCGCTGTTAGGAAACCCTCACTTCCCATGGGACGGCGAGCTGCGCTTTTACCAGCAACACCTGACCATTCCCGGTGAGCTGGATGTTAACGGCGTAGGCATGGTGGGTCTGCCAGCGGTGGTGATCGGCTACAACCAGAATCTGGGCTGGACGCACACCGTGTCACAGTCGAAGCGCTTTACCCTGTATCAGCTGGAGCTCGATCCGGCCGATCCGCTGCGCTACAGGTTTGATGGTGAATACCGCGAGCTCAGCAGCAAAACCGTCACGGTAAAAGTGAAGCAGGGCGACGGCTCGCTGGTGGATGTGCCGCACACCCTGTACTTCAGCCACTTCGGGCCGATGGTGAACCTGGCGTCACTGTCTCCGGCACTGGGCTGGACAACCAGTTCGGCCGTCACCTTCCGCGATGCCAACGCCGGTAACACCCGCATGCTGGAACAGTGGATCGCAATGGATAAAGCGAAAAACCGCGAAGAATTCTTTCAGGCCTTTGCCGACCATCAGGGCATCCCCTGGGTAAATACCCTGATGATTGCCGATGACGGCACGGCTTCTTATATCGACGGCACTCAGGTACCGCAGCTCAGCCCACAGGCTGAAGCATACTGGGGTATGGCATCCCAGAGCCCGCAGTTAGCACCGATCTGGCAGGACGGCGCCGGCAGCGTGCTGTTACCGGGTAATAACTCATTGTACGAGTGGGTCGACACGGGTGATGCCGGAGCGCCGGGTCTGGTGCCGTTCAGCAAAGCGCCGCAGGTTACGCGCAGCGACTATGTATACAACGCCAACAGCAGCCACTGGCTGACCAACGTGGCTGAACCTCTGACAGGCTACAGCCTGATGTACGGCCCGGAGCAGATTGTGCGCAGCCCGCGTACCCGCTACAACGCCCAGCTGATCAGCGATATGTCGGGAACCGGTCTGGCCGGTGCTGATAACCGCTTTACCCTGAGTGAGCTGGAAACCGTGCTGACCCATAACGGCTCGCTGTTTGGCGGTGACTTCCGCAACGAACTGGTAACCCGCTGTACCAACCACAACAGCATTCAGGTAAACGGCTCGGCGTTTGATTTAACCGCCGCCTGTACCGCGCTGGCCAACTGGGATGGTAAGTACAACCTGAACAGCACCGGTGCGCAGGTGATGCGTGAATTCCTTGCGGCTTTCCGTGTTTCTGGTCACCGTGATTTGTCTGACAGCCTGTTCGCCGTACCTTTCAGCGCCCAGCAGCCAGCGACCACGCCGTCTGGTCTGGTGGCGATTGACGCCGGTGATGTTGATAACGATCCGGTACTGCAGGCACTGGCCGCCGCCGCCAAGCGTCTGACCGATGCTGATATCGCACTGGATGCGACGCTGGGTTCGGTGCAGTACGTGATTAAAGCCGCAGGCAAAGATCCGATTGCCATTACCGGCGCCAACTCGTACGAAGGCGTATTTAATATGGCAGAAAGCAAAGTGCCGTCCCGCTCTACCTCTGAGCTGGCAACCAACCTGGTGGGCAGCAAACGCAATGACTCGCCACTGGTGTCACTGGATGAAGACGGCAATGGTGCGACCGAGCGTTACCGCATTAACTACGGCTCCAGCTTTGTAATGGCGCTGCAATACGGTGACAACGGCCCTGAGGCAGAAATGTTCCTGAGCTACGGTCAGTCACATGATCCGGAGTCGGAATTCTTCACCGACCAGACGCAGAACTACAGCAACCTGCAGTGGCGTCCGATGCTGTTTAAAGCGGCGGATATTAAAGCGCAGGCGATAGAGACGCTGCAGTTAAAAGGTAAGTAATTACCGGCCTGGAAGAAATAAAAAGCCCGCGTGATACGCGGGCTTTTTTAATTCGGTATACATGCTGTGGCGTGGCTTACTGTGTCGGGCTGGTTTTTTAATCATCGCGCTGAACGTCGTTCCCACAGTTATCCGGTTAAACCGGATTACACCAGCTGCTCTGCATCACCCGCCGTGCGGTCAGCCTGACCGCTGTTAAACGGTAGTGCTGCCTGCAGGCCCGGATAAAACCCCAGCACCTTGTCCTGTGGCTTAAGCCCCGCGCGGGCGAGGGTTTTCAGCGGCTGAAACTGCAGGTCGGCAATACGCACTTCGGTATTGTATTTGGCGCTGGCATTTAAAAATTTCAGCAAGGCCGCCAGGCCGCCGGCATCTATCACGGGGACGGCATCCATATACAGAATCACAGCTTTTTTATCGCGGCTGTGAATCGCCAGTTCAGAGAAAATCCGGTCAGCGGCGGCAAAAAACAGCGGCCCGTTTATTTTATAAACTGCCCAGCCTGCAGGCAGAGGTTCGCTGATTAATTTGCTGTTGTCGCTGATATCGCTGACCTTGGTCATCTCGGAAATATCGCGCATAAATAACAGCGAGGCGAGCACGATACCAACGCCAATGGCGATCACCATGTCGAACAGTACCGTCAGGCTCAGGCAGGTTGCCAGCACCATAATGTCGCCTCTGGGCGCGGTGCGGAAAAAGTGCAGCACTTTATCGGCCTCACTGATATTCCACGCCACCAGTAATAACAGCGCGGCCATCGAGGCCATGGGCAAGTGCGCCAGTACCGGTGCCAGTACCAGCAGACCGGCCATTACCACCAGGGCATGAACCATTGCCGCGATTGGCGTTTGCGCACCGGCGCGGAAATTGGCGGCCGAGCGGGCAATGGCGGCGGTGGCGGTAATACCACCAAAAAATGGCACCACAATATTGCCGATGCCCTGACCCAGTAACTCGCTGTTGGCGCTGTGGCGGGTGTTGGTCATGCCATCGAGCACCACGGCGCAGAGCAGGGATTCAATCGCGCCGAGCATGGCAATGGAAAATGCTGCAGGCAGTAATAACTGCAGCAGCGACCAGGACAAACCAATCGGCTGGCCGTCGGCGCCGGGCTGTTCCCAGGGCCAGAAAAATTCCGGCAATATTGGTGGAATACCGTTGCCAACCGAACCATCCGGTAATAAATAACTGAAACGGCTGCCGATGGTGTCGACTTCGTGGCCCTGTAAGCCCAGCAGCCAGGCGGTTAATACACCAACCAGCAGTGCCGGAATATGTGGCGGCAGGCTGCTGATTTTTTTCCACAAAAGCAGAGTCGCAAAGGTGGTGATACCGACGGTCAGGCTGGCACTATCAAAGCCGGGTAACGCCTGTGCCAGGGTGTGTACTTTTTCGACATAGGTTTCCGGGTATTGAATAGTCAGCCCGAAAAAATCCTTTAATTGCAGAGTCGCAATCACGATGGCAATACCGGAGGTAAAGCCGAGGGTCACTGACTCGGGAATATATTCGATAAAGCGCCCAAGGCGGGCAAAGGCCATGGCAATCAGAATCAGGCCGGATAACAGGGTAGCAATCAGCAAACCTCCGAGGCCGAACTTTTCCGCAATGGGATAAAGAATGACCACAAAGGCTGCGGTCGGGCCGGAAATGCTGAAGCGTGAGCCGCCGGTCAGGGCAATAATAAAACCGGCAATCATGGCAGTGTATAAACCGTATTGCGGTGCGACTCCGCTGGCGATTGCCAGTGCCATCGACAGCGGAATGGCGATAATACCAACGGTGATACCGGCAATAATATCTTTGCCAAAACGTTGTGCGGTGTAGGGTGATTCTTTCAGGGATTCGCGCAGGGCATTGGCGATGCGCAGGGAAAATAAATGAGCGCGGTGCGGCATTCAGGGGCTCCCGGCAGGAGATAAGAGGGCGGCACTATAACACAAAGAGTGGGGTTTTTGTTGGGTGCAGGGTTGGGAGAAGAAGAGGTGCGGGATTAAGACTGTGTGATCAGGGCTTCTGCCGGCAGCCTTTGCGGTTGTGTGATGCGCACGCGTTTATGGCGATTCAGCTCGCCACTGATAATGCTGACAGCACTTTTGCTGACGCCAAACTGTTTGGCGAGAAATTTAACCAGTTCGCTGTTGGCTTTGCCTTCAACCGGTGGCGCCTGAATACGGACTTTCAGGGCATCACCGTGTAAGCCAGAGAATTCGCTTTTAGACGCTTTGGGCTGCAGGTGGCAGACGAGGAGTAAATCCCCGTCTGCCCATTGGTAATGTGCGGCAGAGTGTTCGGGTGTGCTCACAGGCCGATGATCAGTCCGCGCGGAATCTGCAGCATCTGCACCAGCGGGCCAAGCAGCATTATTTCGACAATTTTAATTGCCAGAAAAACCAGAATCGGCGACAGGTCGAGGCCACCCATATCCGGCATCATTTTGCGGATAGGGCGTACGACAGGTTCGAGAATCTGGTTAATAAGAATCAGTGCCGGGTTGTAAGAGCCTGGCGCAATCCAGGAGGCAATCACGGTAATCACCAGACCCCAGAAGTAGATATTCAGCAGCAGCGCAAACAGTCCGACCGGTGCCCACAGGAGAATGTTGGCCCAGGGCAGGCCATATCCGGCAAACATAAAGATAGCGGCAAACAACAGCGCCTGAACAACATAGGCGAGTACCAGTGATGCAACGTCCAGTCCGCCAAAGCCCGGAATAATACGGCGTAACGGAATTAATACCGGATTGGTGGCTTTGACCAGAAACTGCGAAATCGGGTTGTAAAAATCGGCGCGCACCAGCTGCAGCAGAAAGCGCAGAATAATAATAAACAGCGCCATACTGCCGATGGTATTGATCAGTAACAGTCCGACCTGAGAGAACGGTGACATGGTAACTCCGTGAATATTTAATGGCTGGCGGCCGCTTATGGCCGTCAGCCTTTAACATATAGGCGCCTCAGCGCCTTTTCCAGTCCTGACAATGGTCTTATTTGTCAGGAAACCTCAGCACACCCCGGTACGGCTATTCAGGCTTTACCCAGCTGTTCACTCAGCTCGGCGGCACGGTCGCTGGCGGCTTTTAAGGCAGCATCGACAATATCGCGCATATGGGCGGCTTCAAAAGTGGCAATAGCGCGCTCGGTGGTGCCACCCGGAGAGGTCACGCGGCGGCGCAGTTCAGCCGGGCCAACATCGGATTGCATTGCCATCTGACCCGCGCCCAGTGCGGTTTGCAGGGTCAGTTTGGTCGCCGTCTGTTCGCTCAGACCAAGCTTTTTACCGGCTTCGATCATGGCTTCCATCAGCAGGAAATAATACGCCGGGCCACTGCCGGAAACAGCGGTTACGGCATCGATTTCGGCTTCGGTTTTTACCCACACGGTCAGGCCAACGGCGCGCAGCAGGGAATCTGCCTGGTTGCGCTGGTCGAGGCTGACGTCTTTGCTGCCGAGCAGGCCGGTTGCGCCCAGTCCCAGCAGAGACGGCGTGTTGGGCATGCAGCGTACGATGGCGCGGCAGCTGCTCCAGCGTGCCAGGCTGTCCATATTGATACCGGCGGCAATGGAAATCAGCAGTGGCTGACGCTTGCTCAGGGTGGCCTGCAGGGGTTCGAGAACCTCTTTCATCATCTGTGGTTTGACCGCCATGATGACGACATCGGCTTTGGCGATGGCATCAAGGTTATCGGCGTGGGTGGTTACACCGAATTCTTTTTCCAGCTTGCTGCGTTGTTCGGCGCCGGGGTCGGAAACATGAATCAGGCTGGCCTTGGTTTCGCCCTGTTTGATCAGGCCGCCAATAATGCTGGAGGCCATGTTACCGCCACCGATAAATGCGATTTGAGTCATGCTGGTTCCTTCTTTTGTATAAAGTCGCAGCGCCCGGTGTGAGCGGGAGCTGCATTAATTCTGGTCGATTATGAGCAGTTTGCCGTTTCTTCCGGCATTCCGGTATCAGTTGTTGGCAGGATAGTCGCGGGCACCAAAAATATCGGTACCGATGCGGATCTCGGTACTGCCGCAGGCTATCGCCAGCTCCAGGTCGCCGGACATCCCCATTGAGAGCGTATCCATTGCCGGAAATTCTGCCGCCAGCTGCTGATACAGCGCCTGCATGGCTTCAAGCTGGGTGCGCAGGCGCTCTTCATTACCGGTCGCTTCCGGAATACACATCAGGCCGCGCAGGCACAGATTGGGCAGTTCGCTGACCAGAGTGCAGAGGGCGTGCGCTTCAGCGGGCAGCACTCCGGCTTTTTGCTCTTCGGCAGAAATATTCACCTGCACCAGTACATTCAGCGCTGGCAGGCCAGCGGGGCGTTGTTCGCTCAGGCGGCGGGCAATTTTGTCACGGTCAACGGTTTCTACCCACTGGAAGTGTTCGGCGACGGGACGCGTCTTGTTGGACTGCAGCGGGCCGATAAAATGCCATTCAATATCGGTCAGATGGCTGAGGGCGGTGATTTTGTCCATGCCGTCCTGCAGGTAGTTTTCACCAAAGCTGCGCTGGCCGAGGGCGTAGACAGCCTCGACCATAGTTGCGGGTTTGGTCTTACTGACCGCAAGCAGGCGTACACTCTGAGCAGGGCGGTTGTTTTGTGTACAGGCCTGTTGCAGGCGTTGCAGCACATTCTGGTAATTCAGTTCAAGAGTAGACATTTCAGGGGCTTGGTTTATCTTTTTGACCTGCAACCCATTCCGGGTTGGTGAATCCTGATAATATAGAAGCTTGTCGGCTGGCGCACCCTTCGCCGGGCCAGCCAGTAAAAAATAACGAGGAGTGGCTATGGATATTACTGAACTGCTTGCCTTCAGTGCCAAGCAAGGCGCGTCGGATCTGCATTTATCGGCCGGCTTGCCGCCAATGATCCGGGTTGATGGCGATGTGCGCCGTATCAACCTGCCAGCACTGGGGCATAAAGAAGTTCATAGCCTGGTGTATGACATCATGAACGATAAGCAGCGTAAGGATTTCGAAGAATTCCTTGAGACTGACTTCTCGTTCGAAGTACCGGGTGTGGCGCGTTTCCGTGTGAACGCCTTTAACCACAACCGCGGTGCCGGTGCGGTGTTCCGTACCATTCCGTCGAAAGTTCTGACCATGGACCAGCTGGGCATGGGTCAGGTGTTTAAAGATCTGGCGAAGATTCCACGCGGTATTGTACTGGTTACCGGCCCGACCGGTTCCGGTAAATCGACCACGCTGGCGGCGATGATCGACTATATCAACGAAAGCAAATACGACCACATCCTCACCGTGGAAGACCCGATCGAATTCGTACACGAATCGAAAAAATCGCTGGTTAACCAGCGTGAAGTTCACCGTGACACCTTAGGCTTTAACGAAGCACTGCGTTCGGCGCTGCGTGAAGACCCGGATGTGATTCTGGTGGGTGAGATGCGTGACCTTGAAACCATCCGTCTGGCGCTGACCGCGGCAGAAACCGGTCATATTGTATTCGGCACCCTGCACACCAGCTCGGCGGCAAAAACCATCGACCGTATCGTCGACGTATTCCCGGCGGAAGAAAAATCCATGGTGCGCTCCATGCTGTCGGAATCTTTGCAGGGGGTTATTTCCCAGAC
>NZ_DDCJ01000102.1:0-11792 GCF_002335285.1 Thalassolituus sp. UBA2009 | reverse complement strand
TACGGTATGCAGACCATGGATCAGTGCCTGCAGAACCTGTTGAACAAAGGTCTGATCAGCCGGGATGTGGCGCGTGAAAAAGCCAAAATCCCGGATAATTTCTGAGGTAACTGAACATGGCGATGGATAAGTTTTTACGCCTGATGGTGGAAAAAGGTGCCTCGGATCTGTTTATTACAGCCGGGGTTCCGCCTTCCATGAAGGTAAACGGTAAAATTATGCCGTTAAGCAAAAACCCGCTCAGTGCCGAGCAAACGCGCGAAGTGGTACTGGGGCTTATGAACAGCAAGCAGCAGGACGAATTTGAGGAGAAAAAAGAACTCAACTTCGCCATTAATGCCAGTGGTATCGGGCGTTTCCGTGCCAGTGCTTTTTATCAGCGTAACGTTTCCGGTATGGTGCTGCGCCGTATCGAAACCCGTATTCCGAGTGTCGATCAGCTCGGCCTGCCGGATATTATTAAAGAAATATCCATGGCCAAGCGCGGTCTGATTCTGTTTGTGGGTGCCACCGGTGCCGGTAAGTCGACCTCGCTGGCGTCGATGATTGGTCACCGTAATAAAAACAGTAAGGGCCATATTCTCAGCATCGAAGACCCGATCGAATTTATTCACCAGCACGATGGCTGCATTATTACCCAGCGTGAAGTGGGCTTAGATACCGAGAGCTTTGATACCGCCCTGAAAAACTGTCTGCGTCAGGCGCCGGATGTGATCATGATTGGTGAGGTGCGTTCTGCCGAAACCATGGAGCACGCCATTACCTTCGCCGAAACCGGACACCTGTGTCTGGCGACCCTGCACGCTAACAATGCTAACCAGGCACTGGAACGTGTGATTCACTTTTTCCCGCCGGACCGTCATAACCAGGTGTGGATGGATTTATCCCTTAACCTGCGCGCTATTGTGGCCCAGCAGTTAATTGCCACACCGGATGGCCGTTCACGCCGCGCGGTGGTGGAGGTTCTGCTGAATACACCACTGGCGTCGGACCTGATCCGTAAAGGTGAAGTGCACGAACTGAAGCCATTAATGGCCAAGTCCAACGAAGCGGGTATGCAGACTTACGACCAGGCGCTGTATGCACTCTACGAGCAGGGCGAAATCACCTATGAAGACGCCATTGCTCACGCCGACTCGCCAAACGATCTGCGTCTGATGATTAAACTCGGCTCCGAAGCCGACGCCGATCATCTGGATGGTGCGACACGTAATCTGCGGCTGCAGGACTGATTTCTCAGCCTGTAGTACGTCATTAATAAAGGCCTCACAGGAGGCCTTTATTTTTTCCGGTAAAGCAGTGCGCTGACAAAGCGGACAATACCTTCTTTTATTCTCCCCGCCATAAAAAGTATCAACAACTCAAACGAGCTGCGAATACTGCGCAGAAATTTGCACCCATATTGAGTCACGACTCAACCTTTATGCACCACAAGCAAGCATAAAGTGTTTTCTCGGCGCTATGGCGAAAGCTTATTTCTCGACAGGCCCTAGGCTCTCCTTTCAGCGACAGGGCGTTTTCTGCGTAAGGCGCAGGCCTACGAAAAATAAATCTGAACTCGGGTACGGTTATTGCTGATAGCGAATAAAACCTGTCCGATTGATCAGAATTTTCTGGAGCGGACAAACGACTTAAAAATCAGGAGAAAATCCATGTTCAAGAAACTGACCAAACCTTTATTGCAGGTTACCGCACTGGCGGCTGCGTTAGGCTGTTCGGCCATGACACTGGCGGCGGATAAAGTAACCTTCCAGCTCGACTGGTTGCCCGGTGGTGATAAAGCACCGGTTTATGTTGGTATTCAGCAGGGATTTTTTGCCGCGGAAGATCTTGAAGTAAAAATTGCCAGTGGTCGTGGCTCAACGGATGCCGTTACCAAAATGGCGACGGGCCAGTCGGACGTTGGTATTGCAGATATCGGCGCCTTAATGGCAGCCAAAGCGCGCGATGGCGTACCAGTATCGGCGGTGCTGTCGTATTTTTCTCAGGCGCCCCATGCTTTTTTCACCCTTGAAGGCAGCTCGATTAAAACCCTTAAAGACGTTGCCGGTAAAAGAATTGCGACCTCTCCGTTTACCTCCTCCAATGCCTTTTTACCGTTGGTATTAAAAGAAAATGGCATGGCCGAAGACAGTGTGACGCTGGTGAAATCGGACCCGGGTGCATTAAGCCCGATGCTGATGACCGGCAATATCGAAGGCATTATCGCCTGGGTCACCAATGTTGCCTTATTCGAGAAACAAGCGGCAGAAGCCGGAAAAACCCTGCGTGTTATTCCCTGGACAGAGGGCGGTCTGGATTTATACAGCTCATCCTTAGTGGCCGCCGATAAATTCCTCAGCGAGCGTCCGGACGTTGCCAAACGCTTTGTTAAAGCCTACGCCAAAGCCGTGCAATTCACCTATGCCCACCCGGATAAAGCCGGTGCCGATATTCACGCCATGGTACCTGAGGTGGATGCTGCGGTTGCCAGTGCACAAATCCGCAGCATTAACGGTCTGGTGTATAACGAAGTAACCAGCAATGACGGTTTTGGTGCCTTAACACCAGAGCGTATGGCGTTAACCTGGAAGTGGGTTTCGCAGGCTAACGATATTGCCTCCGATGCTATGAATCCGGAAATTGCCGTTAACCGTGATTTTATGCCGGAGCAAAACTGATATGAGTAAGGCGTCAGAACGTGCTTTTGTACGCATGGAACAGGTTGGTCATTGTTATGACCCGGCTGCCGGCAATATGGCGGTACAGCAGATTGATCTGGAAATTCATCGCCATGAATTTGTAGCGGTGGTGGGGCCATCCGGCTGCGGTAAATCCACGCTGTTACGTATGGTGGCGGGGCTGCTGATTCCCAGCGCAGGGAAGGTCAGCGTGTTTGATCGTCAGGTGACTGAGCCGCGTGATGATGTCGGCATCGTTTTTCAGAAGCCGACGTTATTACCCTGGCTGACGGTGCGCGACAATGTGCTGTTCCCTCTGAAACATAAATACGGACTTGTAACGGCCGCCGATAAAAACCGCGCCGAAGAATTACTGGCGATGGCCGGTTTATCACAGTTTTCGGCACGCATGCCGGATGAATTATCCGGTGGTATGCAGCAGCGTGTTGGTATTGTGCGCGCGCTGTTATTAAACCCGGATATTTTATTAATGGACGAGCCGTTCTCGGCGCTGGATGCCATGACCCGTGAACAGATCGGTTTTGATCTGCTGAATATCTGGACAGAAAACCCCAAGACCGTTCTCTTTATTACCCACTCAATTTCCGAGGCGGTGCTGCTGGCTGATCGTGTATTAGTGATGAGTCAGCGTCCGGGAACCGTACTGGATTTAATTGATATTGATATTCCGCGGCCGCGCAGCGCCAACACCATTAACACTCCGCAATTTGCTGAACTGACCGCGCGTATCAGAAAACACATTTATGAGCCGGAAGCCCATGCTTAAATCAACGTCTTTTCCTGTCCGCCAGTGGCTGCTGAGTTATGCGGCGGCGCTGTTCTTTATTACCTTTGTACTGTTATGGGAACTGATCTGCCGTTTCGGTAAGGTGCCTGTCTATATCCTGCCGTCGCCGGTATCGATTGTGAATGCTTTCTTCGACGTGGAATTCAGTCGCTGGCTGGAGCATCTGTGGGCAACACTGCGGGTGGCCCTGATGGGGTTTGCACTGTCGATCTGTATCAGTATTCCGCTGGCCATTGCGATGGTTCGTTCGGAAGTATTATCGCGCACTATTTATCCGGCGCTGGTGGTGATTCAGTCGACTCCGGTGGTGGCGGTGGCACCACTGATTATTGTACTGATGGGAACCGGCGATATGTCGCGGGTATTGATTACCTGTCTGATTACCTTTTTCCCGCTGGTGGTTTCGGCGGCAACCGGCATGCTGGAAACACCGGAAGAACTGATTGAGCTGAGTAAATCATTACGGGCTCCGCGTTATCGTGAAACCTGGCAGATCCGCATTCCTTATGCCATTCCGCATATTTTCAGCGGCCTGAAAGTATCCATTACGCTGGCCATTATCGGTGCTGTAGTGGCGGAGTTTGTCGCTGCGGAAAAAGGCCTTGGTTACTTTATTCAGTTCTCAACCTCTTTCTTTAAAATTCCGCAGGCATTTGCCGGATTAATATTCCTTGCGGTGGTCAGTCTGGTGTTATTCAAAAGTGTGCAATGGGCACAGCAGTGGCTGTATCCGTGGAGTATTCCGAAGAATAAACGCTGAATCAGACAGAATGCTGCTGTTATCCAGGGTGATAACAGCAGCACTCCGTTTTGTCTGACCTGCTTCAGCCGATAAAACGCGCAACAATATCGCGTATTTTACGGGCTTTATCTTTGGCAAAAATACTGAGGAAAGAACGGCCATTATTCTGCTCTGCGAGCATTTCCACCAGAGTGGCACGGTTCTCGGTATGCAGGAAGGCGGCACAGGACTTCAGCAGACCGTCATTGGCCAGCGCCATGACATAATGCCGGCAGGCTTCGAACTGACGGTTTTTAACGCAGTACAGCAGGATATGCTCAGGGCGGATATCCAGACGCAGCAACCACAGCAATAAAAAGGCCGCGGCCTGTTCTTCGTAGTCGTCTTCATCGGCCTCCAGCATGTCACTGAAGCTCATCTTGCCCTGCTTAACCTGATCGCTCAGATAGCCCTGAACGATGGTGTCACGTACCAGTTTAAAGCCACGGTAATTGTTATTAAAAAACAGTCGCGCCAGACGGTCGCGCTGTTCTTCATCCAGCAACCAGATAAAGCTGTCGACCCCGGTCATGGTGTACTCAGGAGCTTGCAGTTCCAGACCTTCACCCAGCAGATAATGTTCTGCCAGAGTGGCGGTTTGTTCATAACCGGCATTACCGTTCAGATAATTCAGAACCTGCTGATGCAGCTGCTGCAGGCAGGCTTCGCTGTCCAGTAGTTCATTGGCACGGGCTGAAATCTGAGCACGGTCAATACCGTCTTTAAATAACAATACATTGCCACGGCAATGGTTCAGTTCCGCACTTTGCAGTTCGGGGCCGGCGAATATTTCGTAGTCGTCACCCATATCTTCAACCAGCCAGACGCCGAGCCAGATCATATCACCGGGAACAAAGTCTTCCCGCGTGTGGTAGTCCGCTGCGATACGCAGCGGTTTTTTGCTCAGCACTTTGCTGTCGCAATCCAGTTGGGAGGAACCACTCTCGCTGGCCAGAATACTGTGCCAGTGTTTCAGGCTGAGGCGCAGATTACGTTCCAGTGTGCGGCGGAAGTTTTGTTGCAGCTCGTCATTATTGCTGTAACTGAAGCGCGGATGACGCAGTTCCAGCAGACGATAAAACTGAATTTTATCGGCCTCGTTGATATAGCGCAGTCCGTGTTGCAGCTCCTGCGCCAGCTTACGGCTGCGGCTGCCGAACATCGAGGTGTCGGTATCATCAATGGCGGCATACTGATCAAGCCAGTGAATATATTTTTCCGTGTGGTAAGCAGGCTGGCACTGACTGAGCTGGAAGGCCATTAAATAACCCTGATTAATTCCGGCTTTTTCCAGTGCTTCGTAATGATTGATTTCCTGTAATACATCTGCAAATTCCACATCGTAACTGTCATCGGAAAATGCCTGCGTCACCAGCCGTGTGACCCGTATCGGTGCCAGCGCGACCATCAGTTTCCAGATGCGTTTGGCTGGCACGCTGCAGGGCAGAGGCAGGTGCTGCAACCAGAAGCAGATCAGCAGTATGCGCTGGTAATCATCGTCGTGGTCGTTAAAAAAGTGATAGCCATTCTGGAGTTCGCTGAACTGATTAAACGACAGTGAACTGCGGCGGGTACAATCGTCACGGTGGGCATAACGGTTGATCAGATCGATCATCTGTTGCTGATTTAATACCGGTTGCTGCGCGCAGAAATAATCGCGGAAAAGCTGTACCTGCTCCGCACTCATACCTCGGCCTTCGGGGCAGTAATGGCCACCTTCAATATGAAAGCGCTTCAGTGGCAGGTTTGCGGCTTTTAACCATAAACTATCCTGCTGCAGATATTCAGCCAGAACCGGAATCTGCTCATCGGCAAAATTCTGCTGCCAGTCGTTGTACAGAATAAAAGCCATCAGAGCAAAATGGCCGATTTCGAGATCGCTTTGTGTCGCATCATCTGCCCAACTGGCGGGGTTGGCCAGAGTACGCTCTGAACCAATAAGTTGTTGTGCGCGCTGCAGCAGTGCCTTGCCCAGCCGCTCATCCATATCGCAGAATTCGCCCAGCAGGCTGTGCAATACTTTTTGTTGCAGCGCTTTTTCCTGATCTTCGGCCGGAATGCGGCTGAAACGGCGGAAATATTCGGCAGTGGTTAACAGCTCATCGTCGTCGACCAGAAGCTCGCGCATACTATCGGGGAATTCATCCTGCCCCAGTACGCGGTAAAAAATATCCAGCAGGCGCAGGTATTGCCGGGCGCGCTGTTCTTCACTGTCGGAGGTTAATACATCGGCAAAGTCTTCGGCGTCTTCGTCATCGCTTTGTAATTCGCGGCGTACGCTGTACAGAACGGAAAACAGGTCATCGCAGATGTCTTTGTTGCTGTCGCCAAAAATCAGCTCATCCTGTAAATCACGGTAAAATTCCGGCGCTGATTTTTTGGCCAGTGGTGCAAGTTCGGTGACGGGCAATTGCTGCAGCGCATCCTGCTGGCTGCCATCATATACGTACTGCCACAGTGCTTCGCCCTGAGGCAGAGCGAGAATCAGTGGTTTAACCCTGCGCAGGCCATCCCCCCTGGTTTCTTCCCGCTCCATGGATTCCTGTGAGCGCAGATCACTGGCGGAATAACAGAATAACGGCGTGCTGCTTTGTGCCTGAATTCTGTTCTGCAGATCCAGTGCTTCGTCTTCAAGGCTGGCATGAATAAAAGGCTGCTGGGCAAATTCTGCGCAATCTTCATCATCAAAACGGTCACCATCCATCGGCAACAGCGTCAGATAAAAATCCAGCACCGGGTTATGTGCCTCTTCATTATTATGAATCGACACCATCATTTTGGGCGTGTCGATCAGGCGCTCCTGCAGAGCCTGTTTAAACCACAGATATTCCTGTGGATTGGCACGCAGGTATTCTCCCAGTGGCTGATAGTGGGTATCGATTCCCCACTCATGGCCAAACATCTGATAGCGGAACGGGTCGTTATCGCACCAGATATAGGCACTGATAACCTCGCGACACCAGCCATAGCGATGCACAATATCGGCAAGAAATTTATGATATTCTCCGGCGTGCTCGTCATCCCAGTACGGGATAAAAAACTGAGCCAATAACGGCAGGTTATTCAGATCGCTGCGCGCCAGTAAATACAGGGCTTCGGCACCGAATACGTCCATATCATCGCGCCACATATCGTCCGTATCGTTATTGTCACGGGCATAGGCAACGATACTGCGGGCACAGCGTATAACCTGCTCTTGCAGTTGTGGAAACTGCAGCGCTAACGCAAAGAATATGGGCTCAGAAATATAGACCGGATCATCTTCCGCGATTGACTCATGGGAAGATTCGCTGTAACCATCCGGCGTCAGACTCAGGGCGTCTTTGACATAAGTGCGCAGTGTTTCGTCACGGATATCACTCAGTTGCAGACGGCGCTGGCTATTATTCTCAAGCGCAACAAATTCGATATTAAAAACCTGCTTCCTGAAGGCACTGCCATCTTCCAGATGCTGCTGGTACTGCAACAGCGCAGCAGCAACCGATTCACTGTCGTGTGGATTAAAAGCAATAAGAATAGATTTATCGAACTGATGCATGCGGTTCCCTGTAGTGGCAGCAGTGTCACAAGACACAGGCTGATGCTGTGCTGACTGTGCCTTCTGGTTGTAATGATAGCTTTCTCAAAAGAGAAGGGATAATAGCAGAGGATGACCGCTCAGGGCGTGTGAAGATGATAAAAATAGTAACGGCAGGTAAGGGGGCGGATAGCTGGGGAATGAACGCCGTCGTGACGGCAGTCGTCGTGCTGCCGTAAAAGATTATCTCTGTCTTTAGCTAGTGGCCTGAGCAGCGCTCTGCTCAGGTTCTTACTTCAGGTTGCATTCTTCTGCCGCTGACAGAGGATAAGTATCCCTATTCCGGTGGAGATTGCGCCCAGATAAGTCAGAGTCATGGATATATAACTTTTGACCAGCATAAATTCGGCCAGAGCCTGAGTATCCATAAAAGCTCCGGCCATAGAAATCATAAGATCCAGAGGTAAAAGAGAAAACATGATGACACCGAAGCTCAGAAGATGAGCCGCGCCCCCGCCCAACTGTTTATGAATTTTTATCGTAGCCGCTACAGCAAGGGCCAGCGGTGCAAACAGGATAAACAGAGCTATCAGCGTACCGATGGAGTTGGTTGCACTGGCGAAGAAAGTGTAATTGTCAGACATGGGTATGGTTTTACTTATTTCAGTAGCTTTACCGACTGATATTTTCTGCGGTACTGGAAAATATCAGTTGGGTTTATGAACCGTTGTATAAAGAGAGGGTACACCGAAGGTGAACCCTGGTTCAATAAATTCGGTACCTGATCCTCTGCTGCCAGTTTAACCGGGAAAACTGCAGCAGTCCGTCATGTTGTTACTGTTTAGTCCAAACTGATTTGACAATGCCAAAGCCAATGGCACCTAAAATTGCACCAGTCACTTTGTCGATATAGAACGCCATTCGGGTAAATTTATTGCGTACGTTGTTGTTGGATAATAAATAGATAATAGCCACATCCCATAGAAAAACGATAGCCGTCATCCAGGCGCCAAGAAGAATTTTGAACTTTAAGCTGATCTCTGGTGTAAGCGCAACAGTGAAGAGGCTCAGGTAAAATAACAGATTTTTAGGGTTTAAAATTCCGGACAGAAAACCAGTAATGAATTCTTTTGAAAAGGAAATCAGAGAGAATCTTTCAGTGCCTTCGGATGTGGCTGCCATATTCTGATATGAACTTCTGGGTGCCTTTAATGCATGAAACGCAATGTACATAAGGAAAAGACCGCCAACAACTTTAAGTGCAATCATTATGGAGGTTGAAGCTGAAAGAATTGCTCCTACACCAATAAGGCATAGGCCAATGTAAACGGCATTGGCAGATGCAATCCCAAGTGCAACGCCAATGGCATTTTTACGATTTCCTTTTAAGGCACTTTTTACAACCAACACAAAGTCGGGCCCCGGACTGAGTAGCGCAAGGAAATGGGCGATTGCTACGGTAATGAAGATGCTGATCAAACTAAGTTCCATAGGGTTCTCTTCTTAATAAAAATTGATGAATTTCAGAGGAGTCTAGTACCATGTTGATTCGTGAAGGGCGCTCTGGCCTGAGCCCTTATCAGTTCTGCGATTTTATCCATGCTTATCCTGCGCTATTACGCGATTGGTTTACGGCTTTGGATGGTCACTCTTCAGCCGTCCATACATGGCTGAGTCAGAGACAATACCGTTGACTTCCCAGCGCTGTCTTAACAAACCTTCCCGGGAAAATCCGAGCTTCTCCAGCGTTTTTGCAGATGACTGATTGTCTGGATCGATCTCTGCTTCAATCCGGCGCAGCCCCAATACACTGAATCCGTACTGTATCAGGGCCTCGCCTGCTTCATTAATGTAACCCTTTCCCCAGGCTGCGTGGCCCAAACCAAAACCGATTTCGGCACGTTTGGATTCTGCGTCATAGCTGAATAGCATGCACTTTCCGATCAGCTCACCAGTGGATTGCAGATACACCCCGAGAACCAGCGATTCCTGGCGTTGCATCGAATCATTGCTCGCATTTATAAAGTCCAGAGAATCCTGAAGGGTTTTCCAGGGGGGCGTATTCCAATAGCGCATAACTTCAGGATCGGAGAAAATTTCCAGCAGGCTTTCCGCATCATTAATCACCAAAGGTTTCAGTGATAAGCGTTCGGTTTCAATAACCGGAAAAAATAATCCTTTGGGCATGCACGCCTCCATTTCGTAGGTAACCCTGAAATATCGCTCCCGTTAAAAATCAAGCGCCAGCGAAGGCCGTGCTTTTTAAATACGGTGTGAGCAGCAGTAGCTAGCATCAGAGCAGCTAGCTATGAGAGAAAGATTTAAGCTGGATAACGAGGGTACACTTAAGATGACTTAGTTATCAATAGTTTGTATTAACTGAACACCAGTGCCGGGCTGGCGGGAAGAGCAGGAGAAGCTGGCATAAGATCGCCGGAAACCCTTACTGCCACTTATCCAGCGCCTGTTTGTCTTTATCCAGCGCTTCTACCCAGCGCTCACCCTGGCTGGTAACCTCCTTTTTCCAGAAAGGTGCGCGGTTTTTCAGATAATCCATTATGTAATAGCAGGCATCGAAGGCAGCTTCACGGTGTGAGCTGCTGACTCCCACAAAAACAATCTGATCGGAAATCGCCAGGGTGCCAACGCGGTGTATCAGGCGCACGCGGTTAACGGGCCAGCGGGTACTGGCATCTGCGACGATTTGCTGCAGCGCTTTTTCGGTCATGCCCGGATAGTGCTCCAGCGTCAGGCCGCTCACTTGTGACCCCTGATTCATTTCACGTACCAGTCCGGTAAAGAACACCACGGCGCCGTCGCTGCGGTTATCTTTGCGCAGCTCAGCGTATTCATGGGCAACGTCGAAATCCGCCTGTTGCACTGCAATATAGTGTTGGCTGTTGCTGGCGTTTTCTGTACTCATCGTCAGCCTCCGGTCACCGGCGGGAAAAATGCTACTTCATCACCGCTGTTAATCAGGGTGTCTTCGTCGTTGATCAGTGTCTGATTGATGGCGGCCAGTGCGCGTCCCGCAGCCAGACGTTCTGCCTGCTGTGGAAAATGCTGTATTAACGCAGCGCGCACGGTTGCCAGGCTGGCTGGTAACGGCAGGTCGATATCGCAGTGCGCGCAACCGAGTTGTTCGCGCAGGGCGGCAAAAAATAGAATATTCATAAACAGATTTTATCCTGTGCTGTCGGCCTGCCAGTGGCCGGTTTTTCCGCCCTGTTTTTCCAGCACACGAATGCCTTCGAGTACCATGGCCGGGTCAACGGCTTTGCACATATCAAACAGGGTGAGCGCGGCGACAGATACGGCGGTAAGCGCTTCCATTTCCACGCCGGTCTGGCCGGTGAGTTTGGCCAGACTGGTGATGCGCACCCGGTTGTGCTCCGGTTGTGCTTCAAAATCGACGGCCACTTTACTCAGCATCAGCGGATGGCAGAGCGGAATCAGCTGGCTGGTTTGTTTAGCCGCCTGAATGCCGGCAATACGGGCGACGGAAAACACATCGCCTTTATGATGTTCGCCAGCAAGAATTTTCTGCAGGGTGTCGGCGCTCATGCGCACGTAACCTTCGGCCCGTGCTTCACGCACCGTGGCGGCTTTATTGCTGACATCCACCATGCTGGCTTCGCCGCGCTGATTAATATGGGAAAATTCACTCATAAGCTTTCATTCTTAAATAATCACTCACAATATTGGCGGTATTTATGTGCTTTAACCGCGGCTGCCACAGTGGGCGGTATTTTTTAACTGCGGTACAAAGTTGCATGGACGGTGGCGGCTGTCGAGCTGGGTCTGAATAATATCGTCCCAGGCGGTGCGGCAGGCATTGGTGGAGCCGGGCATGCAGAAGACGATGGTCTGGTTGGCCAGTCCGGCAATGGCACGGCTCTGAATGGTGGAGGTGCCGATCTGGTTGTAGGAAATCTGGCGGAACAGTTCACCAAAACCATCAACGGTTTTATCCAGCAGTGGCGTTACCGCTTCGGGGGTGGAGTCGCAGCTGGTAAAACCGGTACC
>NZ_DDCJ01000115.1:0-7706 GCF_002335285.1 Thalassolituus sp. UBA2009 | reverse complement strand
GAAAACGAATCTGGGCAGAAAAGAATTTAACCCAGATGTAACCTGACAGGCACCAGCTTAAAACGGGCGACGGTCAGATCGGGTCTGAACTACTACAGCTTATGCAGCTCACTGAACTGATCGGCTTCTGTTGAAACAAAACGCGATCGAATAAAAAACCGGCACTCGCAAGAGGAGCCGGTTTTTTTGTTTAGATCAATTGTCAGAAGACCCAAATATTGATTTCCACCGATTAAAGACGGGGGATTGCACCAGCTCCTCTCGTGCAATATCAACCCTGACCTGCTATACGCCACGACATTTGAACTGACTGGGCGCAGTACAACACGGCTACTGGCAGCCAAAACTGTCTTTTCTTAAAGTGGCTGTTTTCCTTATCGATCAGCAACATCAGCGATGCTGTGGCCAGCAACGGCCAACTGCTTCACGACTTCGATCTTGAATTCCTCGGGGTAACGTTTTTTGCCCATACTCACCTCTGTTTGAGTCATTTCCTCCAACTCAAAGGTGACTAACAAACTGATGGCGATTCAGCGGCCCTATTCTCATTGACTCGCATAGTCATCTATACACTTTAAAATCTGATCAAGTGTAAATACTTTTTCACTGTAATGATCTTGGGGTTTTTTTTGATTGTAATAACTCACTCGATAGCATTTTTTATTATTATCCCTATCCCAATCATTAAAAATAAAAATTTGGTTTTCCCCGGGAAGCATGACTTCATTATAACTAATCGAAACATACCCAAACTCATACATATACAAGCCATGACCCATGCATCTATTAGCTATATCAATCAACGGAAAGTCTTCGCTAACTGTATAGCTTTTAGGAGAGTTTAAATCAACGTTAGCACGATAAATATACATTTCTTCCATATAAGATGTTAATTTTTTTAATCCGTATTTTTTTGCTAACTCATAAGGAGTTGTACCATCAGCATCAGAAATACAATGATCAATGACCATTGGCACATCCAGCAACCATATCGATTCCTTTTCATTACCTGCTTTAATCATAGCGGTCAATAGCGTATCACCATCAGAATTTCTTCCGGTTTCGATATTCTTTACATTCAAAAACCTGGTACGAAACTCCCCACTCTTAACATATTCACTAATGCAGTCGTTCAATGCCATTTCTTCATTGAGCAATTTTTTCGATTTCAGAAGTTTTTCTAAAACATCAAACTTATTACCGTTTTCCTCAGCCTTGAGCAGTTTCTTGTCAATTCCTGGATTTTGCTCCTCACCATAATCGTAATATATATTATCGTGATAACACGGATAATAGTTATAGCCAGCCTGATCATCATATGCTGAAGAAACAAATGTCTTCACCACCCTTCCATCTATACCTTTGTATAGTTGCTGGAGTACCTCTGATGCTGACCCAACACCTCCCCAAAGATGAAACTGTACATTTTTTTTATCTTGCTTGATTGATGATATTTCAATATGAGCTAAATCATAATTACTAAGATTTACACCATAAAACCCAGAGTCGATGGCAAATTCATATCGGGAATCATTCGATAGCTCCTTTAGCTCACTTAAACATAGATGGAATATATTGGCGTAGTTTAGTTTTCGAAAATCGACCTTAATGGTTGCGTTTAATTCCGACATTAATCTTCCACCTTATAAATTGTTGAACATTACAACCAGTTTAAGAAATTTCTGCTTAACGATTAAGCTAACGGACGTTGATCTGCAACGAGTAATACAGACCCCCACGCTAGCGTATTCATTTTAAACGCCTCGAATTTCCGGATGATTGTGTCTTGTGCAAACTTATCATTATCACTCTTGCGCCCCAGCTCATACGGTTTCAACCTCAACGGTCTCACCAACACTTCTAATTAACGAAGAAAACTGCTCATTGTCTTGTTTTAGTCGCTCAATGATTTGTCTGGCGGCAGTTTGCATTTCTGGAACCTCCACAGGGGATGCCCCCCTTTCAAAAACTCCTGCTAGGTGAGAATACTCATTGTTAATCCTGTCTGTTAACACCGCCGGAATACTATCTTCACCAAAAAATGCATTTAGGGTCTCTGGCGTCATGCCTTGATCTGGATATCTGTAATATAGGTAAATTTCGAAAAATTTCCTCGCATTGTTGGCAAAATTGTAAAATGTTACATAGTTGGCATCATCGATAGCATCAAGAGAGGCGCATTTATGGATCTGATGAAACAGGTAGTTAAACTCAGTTACATATTCCTTTAAGTACGATGGCATCACCTGCAAGGTGGATTTTTTATCTTGTCTAACCACGACAAAGTAAGCCTTCTGAAGTTTCACCTTATCGCCTTCAGTAGTAAGATAATTATCCTTCAGCCTCTTCAAATACTTCAAAAAATCAAGATTGTGCGTTGAAACAAAAAGTTGTTCAAACCTACCCTTCTCGACCACCTCCGCATTCAACAAGCTATAAATAAAGAAAATATGATTTCCATCAAGCGACGAGATAGGATCATCGATCCAAATAATCGGCTTTGAGTCTTTGGTTGCAACATCATCTAGCTTGGCCAAAAAGTAGCAGAATGCCAGCAAGCTGCACTCACCCTCACTTAAGTGATAAGCTTTCTTGCCGTCACGGATCACCTCAAACCGAATGCGCTTAGCACCTTGAATTTGTCCTTCATCCTTTTTAGCCTCCAACGTCAAGAACTGATGCCCGAAAAAATTATTCAGATATTCATTTACCTTTATGGCCCCCTTTTCTTCGTCGTTCAGTTCACGCTTCTTAGCCGTAATTTGTGCTTGTTTTTTCGTAATTTCCGAATTGACAGCAACCTTCGCTTGATTAGCCTCGACTTTTTCTTCCAGTAAGGTTTCAATTAAATTGAGCTGTGTTTGGTAATCAATCGTAAGCAAATAGTCAGCGACATCCTTTAGTCGCAAGGCCGCTTTAGCCTTGGTTTGCTCACCGGCTAATGAGCTGCTAAATAACTCTGACTGAGCGCAAAGGTCACTATATTCCTGCCAGATTTTCGTTAATTTTTCAGATCCATCAATGGGGCTCTCATAGTCTTTAGCGTTTAAAATGTCACCTTTTCGCGTCTTAAGTTGCTTGGATAGACTACCTAAAGCAATCTGATAGTCTTTGGTTGCTGCTTTTAACCTTAAATCTAAGGCAGTTAGTTGTGAGTGAAACTTGGAATAAAAAACAGATTGTTCAATGGTGAGTGCGGATTGAACTGTTTTGTTCTCGGTTTCTATCTGAGCAAGTAACGCATCAATCGACTTTTCTAATAGCTCAGACTCTTCATCAAAGTGCTTATCAAGCTCAGCCCATCGCTCAGCCGAAATTTCATTGTCGCAAAATGCACATTTTTCATGCTTATTTCGATGATGAGAACGACCTTCATTGACCCAGCGGTTAAGTACAGCATCTTTGACTAATGCCTGAATTTTGTCAGACTCACTGATCGGTTTGGTTACCAGCGCTTCAACTTGTTTTGCCAAGCTCAAAAAACTTAGCTTAGGCGGCAAAAAATTAGGTATTGCAGGCAAAACCTTTTCATCAATCAGCTTTTCGTGCTCGCTCACTTGCTCTGATGTTAACGGCTGAAAATCAGGGCTACTTACAGTTGTGATATCGGACTTTAACTTGGTAATGGTGTAGTTTTGGTCACCAAAACGCTCAGGCTTGTATTTAATTCCGATGTCTTTATTGGTCGCTTTATCGCTCAATTGCTTTTCTAGGCTATCGTTCGATTGCTTATGAGCGACAAACGCATTGTTGTATGCAACTGCAGCCTGCTTTTTGTCGGCAAACAAACCGGTTTCTTGGCCTTCAATACTAGAACCGAGTTCAGCTTCAAGAGCTTCAATCTCTTTTTCGATCTTATTATTGTCATCACCTAAAATGGCAAACGGCTCAACGCTGTCGTCAGGATTGGTGATAAATCTAAGGTTATCTCTAATAAAATCTTCGTTGAATACGCGAATATTCTTGCCATGACCGGACAAGGCCGAGAGTGTTACATATGAGTTATCAGAAAATTTTAGTTGAAACGATGGCGAACCATATTTATCTGATAAAAACCCTGTTTCCAGGGCTCGTGCAATACGCGATAGTGTAGTTTTACCTGAATAATTGCGGCCATAGATGATGTTGATATCAACAAAGTTCTGAACTGCACCACCTTTGTTTTTAACTTCATCATCCCAACTAAAATCATCGAACACACCAAGCCTTTCAATGCGCTGAATTTTCTTTAGCATCGTAAATCAAGCTCCTTGTCGCCGCTGACTCGATTATCTATATGGGCATCCACGCTAATACAATGGCAAACCGTTCACTCTGGACCTGTTGCGCAGACGACCTGCCGTTATTAGTAACAGAAATCTCACTTTTATGGTCTAGGTATAAAGTATTGGATTTGGATTCACATTAAGAGACACAACATCAATGTCCATGCTATCGGCGCATAGCGCCTGCCTCTGTCTAACCGGCCTCTTTTCGCGCCTGAGACTTTTACTGCGGCTTCATTCTTCGCCCGATGTTCGCAACAAGGGCTTGCAGCATCGCGGGCATGGCCCGCTCCTACGGCCGGTGATGCACTGCCAGCAGAAGGATTGTATACAATCCGACTAAAGCGGCAGTCATAAACCTTGCTTTAACCCCTCATACCGTTAAAATTGCTGACAATTCAGGCTTCTGCCACCCCTGCACTAAACAACCTGCCAGGAATCCAGCATGACATCACTTACCAATTTCGACCCTTCAAGCTCGATTAAGACTCTGCCAGGCACGTCTCATCGTTTCCACAGCCTGCCAGACACCGCAGAACACTTCGGCATCAATCTGGATGAACTCCCCTTTTCTCTGCGTCCTATTCTTGAAGGTATTGCGCGTAATGTCGGCAAAAACGGCATCACCGTTGAGCAGCTGCAGGCGCTGGGCAACTGGCCTGCGCATCAGGGTAAAGAGCCGGTAGAAATTCCGTTCACCGCCGGTCGTGTGATCATGCACGACCTGAGTGGTACACCCGCCATCGTCGATTTCGCGGCGATGCGCTCGGCGGTTCAGCGCATGGATCTGAACCCTGCGATCATTGAACCGCTGGTGCGTGCGGATCTGGTGATCGACCATACCGTCACCATGGACAACACTGGCAGCCCGGCGTCGCTGCGCATTAACAGCGAGCTGGAAGCGGCACGCAATAAAGAACGTTATGCCTTCCTGAAATGGGGTGCGCAGGCGTTTAACACCATCCGCATTATTCCGCCGCAAACCGGCATCGTGCATCAGGTGAACCTGGAGTATCTGGCTCAGGGCTACCTCACCCAAGACGACCTGATGATTCCGGATACCCTGATCGGTATGGACAGCCACACGCCAATGGCCAACGCGCTGGGTATTGTTGGCTGGGGTGTGGGCGGTATTGAAGCTGGCGCTTCTATGCTGGGTCAGCCGATGGAAATGCTGGCACCGGAAGTAATTGGTGTGGAACTGACCGGCGCACTGCGCGAAGGCGTGACCGCTACCGACCTAGTATTAACCATCACCGAAATGCTGCGCAAATACCCGCGCGGCGTGGTGGGTAAATTCGTGGAATACGTGGGTGAAGGCAGCGCGAATCTGTCTCTGCCGGATCGCGCGACCATCGCCAATATGTCGCCGGAATATGGCGCGACCATGGGCTTCTTCCCGTTTGATGAAATCGCAGCCGATTATATGAAAGCCACCGGCCGCGATGGCGATCTGCCACTGGCTTATTACCAGGCGCAGAACATGGCGTGGAAAGCGGGCCAGAAACTGCCGCGCTACACCGATCTGCTGCATCTGGATCTGTCGACGGTTGAGCCATCTGTCGCCGGGCCAAAGCGCCCGCAGGACCGTCTGCCGCTGGGCGATATCGGCAAGGTATTCCAGCAAGCCGCAACGGCAGGCAATCGCACCCCGGAACAAGTGAAGGTTACGCCGGTTAAGGCCGACGAAGCCGGTATCTTCCAGTCTCTGCCGGAACGCACACTGAAAGACGGCGATATTGTGATTGCTGCGATTACTGCCTGTACCAACACCTCGAACCCCGGCCTGCTGATTGCCGCTGGCCTGCTGGCGAAAAAAGCCAACCAACTGGGCATGAAAGTGCCGGACGGCGTAAAAACCTCGATGGCACCCGGCTCACCGGTGGCAACCGACTTTTTAACCAAAGCCGGATTACAGGAGCACCTCGATGCCCTCGGCTTTAACACCGCAGGTTACGGCTGTACGACCTGTGTAGGTAACTCCGGCCCTCTGGCACCGAGTATTGAAGCTGCGCTGCGTGACCACGACATTATTGTGTCGTCCGTGTTGTCGGGTAACCGTAACTTCGAAGGCCGCGTACACCCGGATGTTGATACCAACTTCCTGATGTCACCGCCGCTGGTCGTTGCCATGGCAATCGCCGGCAATGTAAATATTGATGTCACCAAAGAGCCGCTGGGCAAAGACGCTCAGGGCAATGACGTGTTCCTGAAAGATATCTGGCCGAGCAACGCGGAAATTACGCAAACCATGCACGAGTGCATGGACCCGAAAGCCTTCCGCGAAACCTACGAAAACTCACTCGCTGGCCCGGAAAGCTGGCAGAAGCTGGAGTCACCGACCGGCCCTGTGTATCAGTGGGACGAGAAGTCGAGCTACATTCAGGAAATCTCGTTCTTTGATGGCTTCGCACTGGAAACTCCAAAAGATTCACTGAACAACATCAGCAGCGCCCGTATGTTGGTGATGTGTGATGACAACACCACCACCGACCATATCTCGCCGGTAAGCCGCATCCGCCCGGATTCAGCACCGGGACAGTACCTGATGTCGATCGGCGTTGACGCCAACGACCTGACCTCACTGGGCGCCCGTCGTGGTAACCACCATGTGATGCTGCGCAGTATTTTCGGCAACGTAAAAGCCAGAAACCTGATGCTGCCGGGCACAACCGGTGCGGTCACCAATTACTACAACGCCAACGGCGAAGCGGAAAAAATGTCGATTTACGACGCCGCATCCCGCTACCAACAGGAAGGCACGCCATCGGTGGTATTCGGCGGCAAGTTGTATGGCACCGGCTCATCACGGGACTGGGCGGCCAAAGGCCCGGCCCTGCTGGGTGTAAAAGCCATTATTGCCGAGAGCTTTGAACGTATTCACAAGTCCAACTTAGTGGGCATGGGCGTACTGCCTCTGCAACTGCCAGAAGGCGTGACGCTGGGCTCGCTGAACCTGGATGGCTCAGAAACCTTCGACCTGTCAGGCATTGATGCCCTGCAGCCACGCGGTTCTGTAACGCTGACGATTAATCGCAAAGACGGCTCGACCGAACAGCACAAATTGCTGTCACGTGTTGATACCTCATCGGAGCTGGAGCAGATTCGCCATAAAGGCATTCTGCCGATGGTATTGCGCGATATTATCGCTGCTAACAGCTAACAGCAGCCAACAACCGCTGAAACAGCTACTGCTCACTTAGTCAGGCCTGCTGGTTCAACCAGACAGTTTGACTAAGCAGCCAAACAAAACCGGCACTCGTAAGAGGAGCCGGTTTTTTTAGGTCTGAATGCGACCTTCCGCGGAATATTCTGATAATGAGAGAGCTGTTTCAGAGGGAAGCGGCGCAAGCTCGGGATTTATAACGTTAAGCGTTTAAGTGAAGTAGTTCAGACCCGATCTGACAGTCGCCCGTTTTAAGCTGGTGCCTGTCAGGTTAC
>NZ_DDCJ01000073.1:0-17083 GCF_002335285.1 Thalassolituus sp. UBA2009 | reverse complement strand
CCGGAATTAGTTGACCACTACACTGATCCCCAAACCCCTGCTTTGCGCTTTCTGGCCCGTGATCCTTATTCACTCGGTTTTTACTGACCACGCGTATATTGGCCATCCATGGCCACATACACTTGTCTGGCATCCATGCCAGCCAGATCGTAAAAACCATCGCTCATGGCGGCGGGCCCAGAGGCGCGGTTTATCTCAACCGCAACGTCGTTTTTCTCGAACTGTAATGTCCGTTCTGAAAAGCCGCTTGGCGGAATAATCAATGCGCCTGCAGGCCGCCGAAATGAAGAGCAACGAGCAGGTACGTCTCTGCAGGGATGCAGAGCGAGCGGATAGGGCCATGGATGGCCCATTATCCGCGTTACCGTGACCGAGGTGGTCTGAATGGAGGAAAAAGGCCTGCACAGCGCGAAGCTGGGGGCGGCCCGCCGGCAAGGGGATAAGTTCCCCTGGGAGGCATTGGGCCTGGATGTTAAAAAATGCTGTTTTTGTCAGCTATAGTGCTGCTTAAAAGCTATGGGCAGCAGTGGCTGATCAACCCTAATTACTGCAACACATGCTTAACCGGCTGCAGCAATGGCGGCGGGGTTTCGCCCAATGATTCGGCAATGGATATCTCGTTAATCCGGCACAGGGCATCCAGCGGCAGGTCGTTGGCCGCGCAGCCAAAAGGCTCTTCCATTTCTTCGGACAGCACATCCAGACCAAAAAACGTGTAGGCCACGATGACGGTAAACAGCGCCGCATACCATCCCAGTGATGGCACCAGACCAAAGGGCAGTAAATAACAGTACAGGTAAGCGGTACGGTGGGTCAGCAGTGTGTAGGCAAACGGCAGCGGCGTGGTGGCAATGCGCTCACTGGCGGCCTGCACCGCGGCTAAGCGGGTTAAATGCTCGTCCAGAATCCGCAGACCCACCGCATCGATATGCTGCTGGCGGTACAGTTCACCAATAATCCGCCCGGCGCGGCGCAGGCAATATTCCGCCGGATTCTGGTGGCTGAATACGCGCTCGATATCCTCATTACTTAACCAGGGTTTCAGCTCTTTGCGGCTATCCTGCTTACGCAATGAGCCGCGCAGCGCATGGCAATGTGCAGCACACCAGTGCAGTAAATCGTGGCGCAATTGTCCGGCCGCCGAATGTTCCGCCTGCAGATCCAGCAACGTCTCACTGGAGCGTGCCAGACTGCGGATTTCGTACACCATCGCGCCCCACTGCTTGCGCGCTTCCCACCAGCGCTCATAAGAGGCGTTATTACGGAAACCGAGAAAAATCGACAGCGCCACACCGAGCAGTGTAAATGGCGCAAGAGAAAACTCAGGGACGCTCAGCCAGCGCAGTTCATGCAGAGCACTGACCGCGGCGGCAAATAAGCCGACCGCCAGCAGGTGCGGAAAAATGCGCGGCACAACCGAACCACGAATCACAAACAGCAGCGCAATGGCATTGGGACGTGGACGGACAATCATAAAACAGCCTTATTAAAGGCAGGACTTAACGTCCTGCGGGTTTACCGATAACAACCGAGATCAGAGCAACGGCCCCCAGTGCCCAGCAATAGGTAACAGCGCTGACCAGCTGCAGCGGTGATAGCGCCGCCAGCGAGGCGGCCAGCAGCATCTGCGCACCGTAAGGAATAATGCCCTGCACCACACAGGAGGCAATATCCATCAGACTGGCGCTGCGCTTTGGGTCTACGCCGTAACGCTCGGCAATATCTTTCGCCAGGCTGCCGGAAATAATAATGGCTACTGTATTGTTGGCGGTACAGAGGTTAGCCAGCGCCACCGACGAGATAATACTGAATTCACCGGCGCGGCGGTGATCTTTAGGAGCGCTGCCTTTACGGCTCAGGCGATCAATAAACGCACCGATCCAGGCAAGGCCACCACCGGCTTTCATCAGCGCCGCCAGGCCACCGATAAAAATCGACAGAATCATAATTTCCTGCATGCTGCCGTAACCGGCATAAATATCCTTCGCCCAGTTAGCCAGATGATAATCCTCTATCCGGACCAGGCCGATCACACCGGCCAGAACAATACCGGCGAACAGCACCAGTAACACATTCAGACCGCTGAGCGCTAACCCCAGCACGGCGATATAAGGCAGCACCAGCCACAGATCATAACCCCTCACTTGCTGCGCCTCACTGGCCGCGCCCTGATAAGCCAGCCATAACAGGGTGATGATCGCCGCCGGTAAGGCAATTTTAAAATTCATGCGGAATTTATCGCGCATTTCACAACCCTGGGTGCGGGTTGCGGCAATGGTGGTATCGGAAATAATCGACAGGTTATCGCCAAACATCGCCCCGCCCATCACCGTACCGATGGTCAGTACCGTCGATAATTCCGTTGCTTCGCTGATGCCCACCGCAATGGGTGCAATCGCCGCGATGGTACCCATGGAGGTACCCATCGAAGTGGCGATAAAAGCGGTCATCACAAACAGACCGGGCAACACCAGCGGCGCCGGAATCAGGCTGAGACCAAAATTCACCGTCGCATCCACGCCGCCAATGGCCTTGGCCACACTGGCAAAACCACCGGCCAGCAGGAAAATCAGCACCATGGTAATCAGGGTGTTATCGGCACAGCCGCGAATCAGGGCATCGACGCGCTGGTTCAGCGTGCCACGGGCCAGCAACAGTGCCAGCAGAATGGCCGGTAGAATCGCCACCGGGGCCGGCACCTGATAGAAGGCAAAGTCCACCCCGGCCTGCTGGTAATACAGACCGCCACCAATAAACAGCGCCAGAAACAAACCAATAGGCAACAATGCCAGCGCGGATGGGGCCACAGCAGCCGCTGAAGAAGTGGCCGATGAAGAAGACGCCGCAGCGCCAGGTTCAGAAGAAGTGTTAAGACTCACGGGAGCAGTCCTGCCAGCAGATGAAAGGCGGGCATTGTAAAGGAAGCACCCGCTATCCCTAAGAACAAATAATTATGAAGGCATAACTGACCGGATTCGGTCCGGATGCCTGAGCAAATAAGCAGCGCTCAGACGCCCTGCAGAGTCACCAGTAAGCGCCGGGGGCCACCATGGTCACGGTGCTCACACAGATAAATGCCCTGCCAGGTGCCTAAATTAAAGGCGCCATTAGTCACCGGCAAAGTCACTGAAGGTCCTAACAGGCTGGCTTTAATATGCGCCGGCAGATCGTCGTCACCTTCCAGCGTATGGCGGTAATAAGGCTCGCCTTCCGGCACCAGACGGTTAAAGACCGCTTCAAAGTCGCTGCGTACCGTAGGGTCAGCATTTTCATTCACCGTCAGCGACGCCGAAGTATGCTGAATAAAAATATGCGCGAGCCCGGTCTGAATCTGTTTAAGCTGTGGCAACTGCCGCAGGATTTCGCCGGTAATCAGGTGAAAGCCGCGCGCTTTGGCGCTGAGCTGAATCTCCTGTTGCAGCCAGATCATCGTATTACTCCTGTCATCGCATTATTCCTCTGAATCAGGCTCTGGTTAAAACAGCGGTAAAAAGCGGAGGCTGAGCATTCACGCGGTTCAGGTAATCAAGCATGGCGCGAATCTACGGGTTTTCCTATTATATTCTCACTGAATTGACTTATATGGTTCATTTTGGCATTTCTTCTTTTGCTATTGATATAAGCTTTGGCAGATGTTCATTAACGATCTCATTTATTTCCCTAGCCAATATGAATAACCATTCTGCTCTTCCTTGTTCCGAGCCCACATCCGGCCTACTTTCTTCATTAATTTGGAATCGAGCTTGACTCAGTTTTACATCTGCATCTTCGAGTACCCTTTGAAACACTTTAGATAGAAACAATGCCCCAATAGCACTTCGCTTGGAGATAACCCTCAATGCTTCATAAAATTCAAAATTTACATTAATGGTTGGCTCACAGCAATGAGAGGCTTGCATATATTCCGACCACATTTTCAACTCCTCAAAAGCTTCAATAACCTCTTTATATATTGCCTTTCTTTCATCCCATAGCCTCTCTTTCTTAAACTTCTTAAGAGCTAAAAAGGAGCCTAAATATGCAGCCAAAAAAATCGCTGCCATTTGAGCTAAGTATTTCGACATCTCGTCAATATCCACTCACACCTCCTGAGAAATACCATCTCAATAATGGTCACATTGATTGACTTACAATAACTTTTCATTATTTTTAGCTAAAACTCTATTAGCCGCCTGCTTTAGTTCGTTGCACGACCCTGCATCAGTCTTAACCAGATATTGCGATAGATATTTTGTAGCACCAGCTACTGAATTTAGAGATTGCGCTTTGATAGCACGTTCTGAGGTTAAGATGTTATAAAAACCTTTTTGATTCTGCTCAGATTTCTCTTCGGTAATGTTGTGAAATTTTTGATACAAATAAACAGAATCGCCAAAATAATTATTATATGTGGAATCCACAGCCTCTGGGTTGACACGTTGGACAGCAGCACATGCTACATTTGCCATTGCCAGATCAATAATCGCCTGATCTCCTGCTGGAGAAGCGAACACTGTAAAAGAAAGTGAAGCACTAAAAGCTAATAAAAATACCAATCTACGCATAACATTTTATCCTTGAGTTATAATTTTCCATATATCGCAGCACTTTTGCGTGCCTAGTGTTCGCCAAACTCGATATTTGATGGCTTTATTACGCCTAAGAACCCAAGTTTTGCTCAGAAAAACTTTGCACAAAAAGCAACATCAATTCTACTTGCGCATGATCATACTCTGAGTATTGCCCGTGGGCAGCCTTATTTCTTATGTGAGCAAAACTCGTGATTTGTTTTTGTACTAACTTGGAATAGATTTCGGCTTTCGCAAGCTCTGTATTTAGCGGCTCAATTGTCATAGGCGAACCATTAGGCTTTGTAGTGGAAATACCATTAATCTTGCAGATTTCACGCAAAGCATCTTCAAGCACCGCCCCAATAGTAACCGCTGCGGCATCTTTATAACCTTCACTCAATAGATGCTCACCAATCTCCAGAAAGTTGCCAAAAATTTCTGCTTGAAGTAATCCACGAATATTTGAAAGCAAGTCATTATCTACATCATGCTTGACCGTCAGCGCAATTCCTTGAACTTGCGATATATGACCGTACCAATTGCTGTGGATCACATAGAAACCCTCTACAGAGATAGCCTGAGAGTAATTTTTATAGTGCTGACTATTTTCCCCATATAGCTTCTTAACTAACTGACCTAATCGCGTAATCCACGATGAAACTTCTGCAATATCACTGCCTTCAAAAGAGCTTCTGGAATTTGCAGCTTTTTGAACTATAGAAGATCCGAGGGTAACCAGTGACTCTATCTCTTTTCTCACAATATCATTTACATTCATATTTTTAATACTCTATATCCAAGATTGTTCTTTAAGGACATAACTGTTTGTCAGTATGCGTGCGCATTTATCCTGAGCGGCTCTTTTTAGAAATCCCGCGTAACTTATTGACCCTGCTGAGACATCGTCCATAACTCAAAAATCCCTTCCGGAAAAACGCGCACACCTGTTAATTCAGACTCAGAACGCAGCTGTATTAACCAGTCAGCTTGTAAACCCCTATTGTCACTTTGAGAGCAAGCTATTGATTCATTTGAGTTTAAGTTACTAGCCTCTGACCATATGAGCAAGCACGAATAATCAGCGAGCCTGATTTGCGTATAGCACGAAAATATACGGTATATCGTTCGACCGATTTTTTACATACGAGGCTTCGTGGACGAATCGCTGATACCTGCAAAAAAGCCGCCACTCATTGCTGAGTAGCGGCTTTCTTCACAGGCCATTTGGTGGGCAGTGCCCACCCTACATATCAGAGTGAATGTGGGGCTCGTCGCGGATAAGATCCGCCCCCACAATTCGGCGTTTGTTTTATATCCGGCGTTGCATCTGAATGTATGCGCCTGCGGCCTGCTTAATCGAGCGCTATCGCGGGCATGGCCCGCTCCTACAATCCGGCGTTTGGTTTATATCCGGCGTTGCGACTGAATTTCTGCGCACGTGGCCCGGCGCAGGGCCGATTGTGTGCTCCTGTACAATCGGCATTTCCGCCATCCATGGCGGTCAGGCAGCCCCGCATTGGCTTCAATTTAACCAAAAAGCCAGCCCGCGCAGCGGCCACACTCAGAACACAACGCCTTCCAACCCCCAAAAAAACGACTGCCGGAGCAGTCGTCTTATATCCTCTCAGGCACGTAGCAGCGGACCTGTCAGCACCTTACCGGCACTCAACGCATCGGCGGCATACCACCACCGAACGGACCACCTCCGCCCATTGGGCCGCCTGGTCCCCCCATACCACCCATGGCACGCATCATTTTGCGCATGCCGCCTTTGGCGGTCACTTTTTTCATCATTTTCTGCATCTGTGAGTGCTGTTTCAGTACGCGGTTAACATCCTGAATCTGGGTGCCGGAACCGGCGGCAATACGCTTTTTACGCGAGCCGTTGATTTTGTCCGGAAAACGGCGCTCTTCACGGGTCATGGAATAGATAATGGATTCCATCTGTTTGAAGGATTTTTCCGCCGCATCGGTCTGCTTGGCCATCTGCCCCATATTGCCCATGCCCGGTAATTTATCGAGCATGGAGGTCAGGCCGCCCATGTTTTTCATCTGCTGAATCTGGTCGAGGAAGTCTTCCAGATCAAAGCCTTTACCGGTTTTGATCTTTTTCGCCAGTTTTTCGGCTTTCTGTTTATCGATGGTGCGTTCGGCTTCTTCCACCAGGGTGAGGATGTCACCCAGGTCGAGAATACGGGAGGCGACACGATCCGGATGGAAAGGCTCCAGCGCATCGGTTTTCTCGCCCATACCCATAAACTTGATCGGCTTACCGGTAATATGACGCACCGACAGCGCAGCACCACCACGGGCATCACCGTCAGCCTTGGTCAGAATCACACCGGTTAACGGCAGCGCTTCGTTAAAGGCTTTGGCGGTATTGGCAGCATCCTGACCGGTCATGGCGTCAACCACGAACAGGGTCTCCACCGGATTAATACCGGCGTGCAGCGCCTTGATTTCGGCCATCATCTCTTCGTCAACGGCGAGACGACCAGCGGTATCCACCAGCAGCACATCGGCATGGGCACGCTTGGCGGCATCGATAGCACCGCGGGCAATATCCAGCGGTTTCTGATCCGGTGACGACGGATGGAACAAGGCACCGACATCGTTGGCCAGGGTTTCCAGCTGTTTGATCGCCGCCGGACGGTAAACGTCGGCAGAAACCACCATTACCTTTTTCTTTTCGCGCTCAGCCAGAAATTTGGCCAGCTTGCCCACGGTGGTGGTTTTACCGGCACCCTGCAGACCCGCCATCAGCACGATCGCTGGCGGCTGAACCGACAGATTCAGCTTTTCGTTGGCATCGCCCATGACCTTCTGTAATTCGTCATGAACAATTTTCAGGAACACCTGGCCCGGATTCAGGCTCTTAAGCACCTCGGTGCCGATGGCGCGCTCTTTTACCTGTTCGGTAAAGGCTTTTACCACCGGCAACGCCACGTCGGCTTCCAGCAGCGCCATACGCACTTCGCGTACGGTGCTTTTAATATTTTCTTCCGTCAGCTTGGCCTGGCCGGTAATGCTTTTAAGGGCATTCCCCAGGCGGTCGGTAAGGCTCTCAAACATCGCGATGACTCGTACCCAGATACAAAACAGCCGGCAGTATACCCCGGCAAAGCGCAGGCCCCAAACTCCGTACCTGCCGGCACAGACGGATTCTGCCGGATACGGTGACACAGTACTCTTTTACCCGTTTGCGGCATGTGCGAAACTGCCGCCCTCTGAAGAGGATTTTTCATGTCAGGATTAGTATTGGCGCTGCCCGCCGCCGGGTTTTATCTGTTTGCCGCATGGCGCCAGTGGCAGACAGTCAGCGGACAGAAAACCGCCAACCGCATGCCGGTGCTGATGAGCACTATGATCGCGGCGATGCTGCATCTGGGCTATATCGGTATTGAGATGCTGGGACGCGAGCACATTAACTTCGCCATGTTCGAAGTCGGCTCACTGATCTGCTGGGTTATCACCCTGCTGCTGCTGTTCTCCAGCTGGAAGAAACCGGTCGATAACCTGTTTATCGGCCTGCTGCCGATGGCCGCCGTCATTCTCCTGCTGGCGGCACTTTCCGGCCAGCAAATGTCCCTTGAGCAACTGAGCTATGGCCTGGCCTGGCATATCCTGCTGTCGGTACTGGCGTATGCCGTCTTTACCATCGCTGCGGTGCAGTCGGTGCTGTTGTATCTGCAGGATCTGGCACTTAAAAAACGCCAGACCCGTGGCCTGGTGCAGGCCCTGCCGCCACTGCAGACCATGGATTTACTGCTGTTTGAGATGGTCTGGCTGGGCATGATCCTGCTGACCGCGGCCTTTGCCATCGGCTGGCCTTATGTGTTCGACCTGAAAGCCCAGCACCTGCTGCATAAAGTGGTGTTCGCCAGCCTCGGCTGGATCGTGTTCGCCATTTTACTGGTTGGCCGCTACCGTTTTGGCTGGCGCGGGGTGATTGCCAGCCGCTGGACCCTGATAGGCACCGGCTTTCTAGTGCTGTCGTATTTCGGCACCAAGTTTGTGCTGGAAATGGTGCTGCAGCGCTGATTCTGCCGCCTTCTGCGCCAACAAGCCTGCTGGTGCAGTTGACAGCCAAACATCCGCCCCTATGATGGCGGGATCTTAATATTAAAAGGATCCCGTCTTGAGTGACGTTCCCTTAAGTGTGCTCTTCGGCATACTGGTTCTGTTAATCATCTTATCTGGATTTTTCTCTAGTTCCGAAACCGGCATGATGTCGCTTAACCGTTACCGGTTACGGCATATGGCCAAAAGCAAGCATAAAGGCGCGATGCGTGCCACCAAACTGCTGGAAAAGCCCGATCGTCTGATTGGTACCATCCTTACCGGTAATAACCTGGTCAACTTTGCTGCCGCCGCTCTGGCGACCATCATCAGCCAGCGCCTGTGGCCGGATAACCCCGATCTCGCCGTCTTTGTTAACACCATTCTGTTTACCCTGGTGGTGCTGATCTTTGCCGAGCTGACGCCAAAAACCCTCGCCGCCATCGCGCCGGAAAAAATTGCCTTTCCTGCCTCGCGCGCATTGCTGGCGATTCAGTGGCTGCTGCAGCCTTTTGTCTGGTTTGTAAACACCATTGCCAACGCCCTGCTGCGTCTGGTTCGGGTGGACGTCAACAACACCACACCGGATAACCTCAGTACCGAAGAGCTGCGCACCATCGTGCGTGAAGCCGGCTCCATGATTCCCAAGCGTCACCAGCATATGCTGATCAGTATTCTTGATCTGGAGAAGATGACGGTAAACGACATCATGGTGCCGCGTACCGAACTGGTGGGCATTGATCTCAACGATGACCTCGACACCGTGCTGCAACAGCTGCGCACCACCCAGCACACCCGTTTGCCGGTGTTTCGTGGTGATATCAACAATGTGGTTGGCATCCTGCACACCCGTAATATCAGCCGCTTTTTAACCTCCGGTGAATTCCTCAAAGAAGATCTGGAAAAAATCTGCCGCGAGCCTTATTTCATTCCGGAAAGTACACCGCTGCATACCCAGCTGTTTAACTTCCAGAAAAACAAACGCCGTATTGCTCTGGTCGTCGATGAATACGGAGATGTGCAGGGTATCTGTACGCTGGAAGATATTCTTGAGGAGATTGTCGGTGAATTTACCACCGATGTGGTCTCCGCCGCCTCGCCGGACGTACATCCGCAGGAAGACGGCAGCTATATCGTCGATGGTGCTGCCTATGTGCGCGATGTGAACAAAGCGCTGAAATGGGATCTGCCGACCGATGGCCCGAAAACCATCAGCGGCCTGATTGTCGAAATTCTCGAGCATATCCCCGATGCGCCGGTCTGCCTGCGCATTGGTTATTACCGCGTAGAAATTCTGCAGATCAAAGACAACACCATCCGCGCCGCCAAGATGACCACCGACCGCAAGATCAAGCTGCCGGATTAAGGCTTACCAGCAGGCTGACGACTGCACGTCAGCCTGTTTCGTACTTCAGTTACTCCCCCCTCCCGGATACTACCTGCACACAGTGCAAACACTCTGTTGCAAAAAAGCAGTATGTTCATTGCCGCCCAAAATATACGAAACGTATATACTTCGTGTAATTCAACCGGGAGCCTGCTGATGGGTATTGTTAAAATTTCTGACGATCTGCACGAAGAGATCCGTGACGCCAGCGCGTCTATGTCGCGCTCAATTAATGCCCAGGCCGAATTCTGGATCAAAATCGGCATGCTGGCCGAATTCTATCCTGACCTCACTTACCCACAGCTGACACGCAAGCTGCTGAGCAGTAAAGAACTGCCACTGAAGGAGTTACTGCAACATGCTGGTTAAAATCAAAACCGCGGAAGAGCTGGCACTGATGCGTGAATCAGGACGCCTGCTGGCGCAGGTGTTTGCCATGCTTGATGACTACGTCAAAGCCGGCATCAGCACCATGGATATCAACAACCGGGTCGAAGACTTTATCGTCAACGATCTGCAGGCGCGACCGGCCAGCAAGGGGCAGTACGATTTTCCCTATGTGCTGAATCCATCGGTGAATCATGTGGTTTGCCACGGCATGCCCAAAGCCAGCCAGCTGCTGCGCAACGGTGATATTGTCAATCTCGATATCACCCTGGAAAAAAACGGTTTTATTGCCGATTCCAGCAAAATGTACTGCGTCGGCCAGATTAACCCACAGGCCCGGCGTCTGGTCGATACCACCTATCAGGCGATGTGGGCCGGCATTCGTCAGGTACGCCCCGGCGCCCGTCTCGGCGATATAGGCCAGGCCATTCAACAGGTTGCCGAACGCGCAGGCTTCAGCGTAGTACGCGAATATACCGGCCACGGTATTGGCCGCGAAATGCACGAAGAACCGCAGGTACTGCACTACGGTAAAGCCGGCAGTGGCGTGAAGCTGGAAGAAGGTATGACCTTCACCATCGAACCCATGATCAATCAGGGCGATCACCGTTTAAAACATATGAAAGACGGCTGGACGGTCATTACCCGCGACAAAAAACTGTCGGCTCAGTGGGAACACACCATCGCTGTTACGGCGACAGGTTATGAAGTACTTACTCTGCGCGATGAAGAAAAAACCGCAGCGATTTAACCATCGCTGCGAACTGACCCTGATCATGCCAACCCATGGTTTTGCCCTTTATTCACCCGGCGGGCATGCTATATTGCGCCACTGACATCCTTGCCAGTTTTTGGAGCAAACATGCGTCGTATCACCCGCGAAGAGTATCCCATTGACACCCTGCAACGTATTGTCAATGGCGTCACCTTCTTCAAGGACCTGATTCACAGCGACCCGACTCAGTTTGAATTACTGATGAGTGTTACTCAGTTTGTGACCGCCGATCAGGACGAAATCATCCTGCACCACGGCGATGACGCCAACGTGCTGTATTTTTTGCTGAAGGGTCAGCTTGCAGTGTTAGCCGATGATGACAGCGGTGAAGTAATCAACGAAATCAACGCCGGCGAAATGTTCGGCGTGATGGCCATGGTGCTGAACTTCAAACGTTCAGCCTCCATTAAAGTGAATGGCCGTACTGCCTTACTGGCCGGTATTGACTACCAGCACTTCAGCGACCTTGATGATTTCACCCTGTTTACGCTGCGCACCAAAATCAGTTTCTTCCGCATGCTGACCAACAATATCCGCTGGAATCTGGAGCGCAATAAAATGCAGCTGCCCGATCACCCGCTGGTCGGCAAAGTACGCACACTGCCCCTCTATACCGGTGAAAAAAATACGCTGGAAGAATTGCACGCCCTGCATCACCAGGCGCATGCCCTGTCCGAACTGCTGTGCGAATGGAATGATGCTATGAATGACGGCGGAGAATGGAAGGAGTACTGATACTCAGCGGTGGTACTCATTAATTTCTGGTAGTGCACAGATTTCTGCCCGCAACAGTCTGATCCGTGGCCGCACCAGAGTCTGCAGCCACGCCATACCGGACACCACCGGCAATGCCCGGCTAAGGTCTTAATCCTGCGGTAAAAAAGCACTTTGCAGCGTTCTTTTACAGTCCTACAATGCCTGCGCTTTATGACCCATGTCTTTCCCTTCCGGACACTCCGTCCGGGCGACAACGAGGTTACCTGATGCCCGATTTTTTGCCCTACCTGCTGATCGCACTGGCCTTTCTTGGTCTGCTCGCCGTTGTACTTGAAGAAGTTATCCACGTTAACAAAGCTCAGGTTGTACTGTTTTTAGGTGCACTGTCCTGGGTTCTGCTGTTTGCGTTTTCCTCAGACACCCACACCCATGAGCTGGTCCAGGAAGGATTGCAGGAAAATATCGGAGAAATTGCCAGCCTCTGGCTGTTCCTGCTGGCCGCTATGACCTTTGTTGCCTACCTCAACAAAAAAGGGCTGATTGAAAGTCTGATTTATCGTTTCCTGCCCAGGCAGGTATCCGAACGCAAACTGCTGATTATGGCTGGTCTGTTCAGCTTTGTATTTTCATCGCTGGCCGACAACATTACGGCGACGTTAATTTCTGTTGCATTGATTTTATCGCTGAATTTATCCGCCGCTAAAACCCTGCGCTTTGCCACCGTGGTGGTGTTTGCAGTGAACTCTGGTGGTGTTGCCATGATCACCGGTGACGTTACCACGCTGATGATTTTCCTCGCCGGTAAAGTCAGCATTACCAATCTGCTTTTGTTATCACTGCCAGCCCTGACCGCAGTACTGCTACTCGCCGCCATGCTGTCCTGGTCGCTGCGTGATCATGCCATTATTCAGCATAAAGAAAACGATCTGGCGCGGGTCGATCTGGCCATCGCCGCTATTTTTATTCTGACTATTCTTGCCACGATTGCCGGCAACGTCATGTTTGATATTCCGCCCGTACTGAGCTTCCTGACCGGGCTGTCGGTAATGTTTCTGGTAGCCCGGGCTTACGGCGAAGATACTGAAAACCATCCGATCCTTAACTATATCCGCCAGATCGAGTTCGACACCCTGCTGTTCTTCCTCGGTATTCTGTTGATTGTCGGCTCACTGAAAGAAATCCATGCGCTCGACAGCTTTGTGGCGCTGTACCAGCATATGCCAGCCTGGGCCGCCAATTATCTGATGGGACTGCTGTCTGCCGTGATTGATAACGTTCCGCTAACGGCCGCTCTGCTGAAAGCCGATGTAACGATGACGCTGCAGGAATGGATGGCGCTGACCTATGCTGTTGGTGTAGGCGGTTCGTTACTGATTATCGGTTCTGCCGCTGGCATTGTGGCCATGAGCAAAATTGATGAGCTGACTTTTGGCAGCTACCTGAAGTTTTTTATTGCTCTGATTATCGCCTACAGCGTCGGCTATAGCAGTGTGCTGCTGCTTGGCCACTATGTACTTTAAACAGCCATTACAGACTGTATAAAAAATGCCCGGTATTTACCGGGCATTTTTTATTTAATCGGTTTACTGTCAGACATCAGCGATATTGAGCATAACGCAGCCGCAGCGGCTCAATAATATCCTGATGTTGCTCAATCCATTCACGCATCGTCGCTGGTGCATACTCCACCCCCGGCCAGGGCACCGGATACTGAAACGGCTGAAACAGCGGTGCAAATAACGCACAGGCCGTAAGATCGGCACGGGTGAAATGTTCGCCCACCAGAAAATGCGACTGGCTGTAGGCCAGGCGTAAATCGGTTAATACACTTTCCATACGCAGCTGCGCTTTAGCGGCATTATCCGGTGTGATTTTCATCCAGCGGCGCATTCCGTTTTCCAGCTTAGGAAAAATTGAACGCAATAACCAACGATAAAAGAACGGTTTACGTGCCCCCAGCAAAGGAATGACCTGAGCTGGTTGTTGCAATAAATGATGGTAACTCCAGAGACGGACATCCGGCCCGGCTTCGGCATCCAGACGACGCTCCCACTCCAGTACCTGAGCACGCAGTTCCGGATTTTTTGGCAGCAGTGGTTTTTGCGGGAAAACCTGATCAAGATAATCCAGAATCGCTGATGAACCATGCACAACCTGTCTGCCGTGTTTCAACACAGGCACCGACGTCTGGCCACTGAGTTTTTGCATCAACGCAATATGACGGCCCGGGACAAGATTAACCGTTTTATAGCGGATACCTTTATAGTCCAGTGCCCAGCGGATTTTTTCGCAGTAGTGAGAAATCGGGAATTGATACAGCGTAATACGCATCACAAAACCTCTTTATATTTTTTATGGGCGGACTTTAACAGGCCTGACGACTTTAAAAAAGCAGCCGTCTATTTTTGGTACTGAAGAACTGTTTTATGACTATGATGATTCAGGAAGGGAAGCAGACAAAACACGGCAGCGCTGTCAGGGCAGCTTAAGCTGCAGTTCCAGTTCTGCGCCGAGGATGGTTTCATTCAGCGGTTTGGCTTTTGCCTCTTCCGACTCATCCAGATGCAGACGACCGGACCAGTGCACGGCAGATTCGCTTGGTTGCTTGCCAAATACATTCGGAAAAGCATCACTGTTACCGTAACTGTAATCATCCCATTCCATATCCGGCAAGTTGAGATTAAGCCGCACAGGTTCTTTTGTTTTTTCACCCATGTTGTTGTCATAACCGTCAGAAACGACGGCCTTCTCTGCCGGTGCCTGCGGAGTATTTACTTCGACCTGAACGGAAGCGTCCCCCTGATTAAACAATTGTGCCGGGGTTCTGCTTCCACGCAGAATACGGTTGTCAGTTTCATTCAGAGTGACCAGTACCAAAGTGGCGGCCAGTGTTGCAAATACGATCGGATAACGCATAAAGACTAAAAGCTGCTCCCGCAGATAAATTTCAAAACCGCCCAAAAGCAAGCACACACAACAGGCTGAGCGTCAGTAAACCACAGGCGATTCCGGATAACGCTCGGCTGGTGCGCAAAATAGCCTCTAATAACGCTGAAGAACAGCGCCGGATAAGCCATTTGCACAGCGCACAGCTGACCTTTTAAGATCCTTCAAAGCTTAAAAGATTCCCTGCCAGCGCAGAAACCTGCCCTCTTCTTCACGTCGCTCAGCAGGCGGCTGTGCCGATTCAGCTACATACAGCCCGGCCAGAGCACAAAGTTCTCCATCGCGCAGCAGGGCTGGCCAGCATTCCCGCAACCAGGGAGGAACGCCGGCCTCCTGCCAGAGATGTTTCAGTGTTTTACGTGGCCTGCCGGCTATTTTCAGCGTCATGCCCTGACAGGTCCCTGCCGGCACTAAGTGGTAGTTCCCAGGCTGCACAAGCACGTCATGCCTGCTCTCTGCCGCAGGTGCAGTGACAAGCGCACCTCCGTACCATGGAATGTGGCAGTCGTCCGCAATAACCACGTCACGGGGATCAGCACTGACCGGTGGTATTTCAGCCACCAGATACAACTGCTGCTGATAACGGCGGATGGTTAAATCTCCGAGCTGCAGTCGCGGCTGACGGTCGGGAACGGCGGCAATCACCTCCTGTTCGATCCGTTGCAGAAATTCAGCGCCCGGCATACCGCCATTCAGACCACAGCGTGCCAGCCAGCCGCGCAACAGATAAGGCCGGTGATGCGCCGGGGCGGCGAGTAAAGCCGTAACCGAACAGGTATAGGCTGCAGCAAAAGGCCAGTGGCAGGAACACAGGCAGGCCTCTACCGCTGGCTGCAATAATTCCTCTAACAACTGCTGATCCTGTTGCAGCTGCGCAATAGAGCGCTGCAGTGCGGCGTCTTTTCCCGGCAAACGGGCAAATATCTGCGGCAGCAGCGTTTGTCGCCACCAGTTGCGTTCAAACCTCTCATCACCGTTGGATTCATCTTCAACCCAGCTCAGCTGCTGCGCTGCGGCATAGTCTTCCAGCTGTGCGCGGTGGATGTTTAATAAAGGCCTTAACAGCCAGATGCCAGACCCCGGCTGCAGCTCACGCACGGCAGCCATTGCCGCCAGACCGGTCAGGCCACTGCCGCGCAGTAAACGCATAAAAAAGGTTTCTGCCTGATCATCAGCATGATGAGCCAGCAGCAGCGTATCGCCAGGCTGACAGTGGCGGGCGAAGGACTGATAACGGGCCTCCCGGGCCGCCTGCTCAATACCGGCGCCATGGTTGCTGACCACCACCCGCTCGCAGACAAAAGGAATGTGCAATTGCGCGCACTGCTGCCCACAGTGGGCCGCCCAGGCATCAGCATTAGCCGATAAACCATGGTGTACGTGCAGCGCCAGCAAACGGTCTTTAAGCGCAGCGTTCTGTGCCAGCAGATGCAGCAACACGGTGGAATCCAGCCCGCCACTGTAGCCAACCAGCAGTCGTCCCTGACTTGCGGACAATGATGCCAGTGCCTGATTCAGGGTGTTCAGCAAAGCTTCGGACATAGCGCTGTTTCAGAAGAATAAAGCAGGGATTGTAGGCAGCCTGCGCAGCCAAGACCAGCGGGTTATGCATTGCGGCAATGTCATCCACTGACTAGGCTTAGCGGATGATGCTGAACACGGGAAAGAGTAATGGCAGATAAAAACGCCGATTGTGAACGATTACTTTGCAATCAATGCGCTGATGCCGCCAATCTGGGTTTTGATTTCACTATGGCTTTTCAGCCCATTGTGAATTGTACGACACAGCGCATTTTTGGTTATGAGGCGCTGGTGCGCGGGCTGAATAATGAATCTGCGTACTCAGTCATTTCCCGCGTTAATGACGATAACCGTTATACCTTTGATCAGTTCTGCCGCATCAAGGCCATCGCACTGGCGGCCAGGCTGGGCATTGATTCCATGCTGAGCATCAATTTTTTACCCAATGCAATTTATCAGCCCGAACGCTGTATCCGCACCACTCTGGAAGCCGCCCGGAAATATGGCTTTCCCACCGATAAAATCATGTTCGAATTCACCGAAGTCGAAAAAATCTCAGACAGCGGTCATATAAAACGCATTGTTGAGTATTACCATGATCTGGGTTTCAAAACCGCGACAGACGACTTTGGCTCCGGTTATTCCGGGCTGAATCTGCTGGCAGACTTTCAGACCGATATCATAAAACTGGATATGGAATTAATCCGTAATATTCACCGGAGCAGCGCACGACAGACGATC
>NZ_DDCJ01000147.1:0-6438 GCF_002335285.1 Thalassolituus sp. UBA2009 | reverse complement strand
TAATCTGGTGTGTGTCGGTGAACGGACCAAAGCCGCCCAGGCGGTATGGCAGTTTTTGCTGGATGAATTGCAATAACAATCAGGGCCTGTCGTTAAATTATGGAAAATGCATACGGAAAACTGGCTGCCTGGGTATATCACCTGGACAAACCCATCGGCCATTCATTTGGTGATCTGGAGTATTACCGTGAGCGTCTCGCAGGCTGCACGGGGGCGATACTGGAGCCCGCCACCGGCAATGGCCGCATATTAGTTCCTTTGCTGGAATCCGGTCTGGATATAGAAGGTTTTGATGCTTCAGAAGAGATGCTGCATTACTGCCGCCAGGAATGTCTGCAGCGGAATCTTAACCCCAGACTTACACGCCAGAAATTTCAGGATTTTACCGGCCCACGGCGCTATGAAGCCATTATTATGCCTGCCGGATCTTTCCAGTTGATCACCGATACGGCATCGGCACTGGCACTGCTGCAGCGCTGTTATGATAACCTTCTGCCCGGCGGACGTTTGATTCTGGATACAGATAACAGCAAAGAGATTATCCAGAGCAAGGGCGCTCTGCGCAGCTGGAAAGTGTCTGATAACGAACGGCTGACACTCTCCAGCTCAGATCCTGACATTAATTATGTGCAGCAAACAACGCTCACCTACCTGCGCTATGAGCACTGGCAAGATGGGCTGTTAACCCACAGCGAACTTGATCTGTTTTGCCTGCGTTGGTGGGGAATATATGAACTGACATTCGCTCTGCGGGCAGCCGGTTTTACCGACGTTATCGTATCCGGCGGCTATCAGCATGGCAGAGCAGCCGGTAACGACGATGCAATTATCAGCTTTGAAGCACGACGGCCATAATTCAGATTCTGAAACGGAAGCGCAGAAGCCTCTTTGAGACTTCTGCGCTGGCTTATTTTCCTCCCGGAGATTCAGCGCTTCAGCAAAAAATTACGCGGGCTTAAAGCGTAGTGACCATCACCGAGCAGGATATGCACAACGGATGCAACCAGCAGAAACAACGGATATTCCCAGCCTCCTCCGGTACTGGTATGTACCCAGCCATTACCGGCATGGGTCCAGGTTGCGATCAGTAAGACCGGCACTAACACGGCTGATGCATAGCGGCCATAAAAGCCGGTTAAAATCATCAATCCGCCGCACAGCTCAAGCAGAAATACCGGCCATGCCATAAATGCCGGCATGCCCTGGCTGGACAGCCAGACAGCAAAGCCCGGAATGGTAAACACATACCATTTCAGTAACGCGTGAGAAATCCACATACTGCCTAATGCCAGGCGCAATAAAGTGGCACCAGAGCTACCGAAGCGTTCATCAATAAAATTCATACTTCGGCTCCTGTGTTGGCCAGTTCCAGCGGATAACCAGCCTCCTCCCAACCCTGCTTTCCTTCGACAAATTCCTGCACATTAACGTAACCCATTTGCGCGAGAATTTTTGCCGCCATTTTTGAGTTCTGACAGCTACTGCTGGCGCAGTACACAACAATCAGCGCCTCTTTATCCGGCAGCTGTTCAGCGGCGCGTGCTCTGATTTCGTCATGGGGAATATTCAGCGCACCGGGTAAATGTCCCGCTGCAAAGTAGCGTTCGGGCAGAGCTTCAACCAGTGTCATCGGTATTCCCTGATCGAGGTTTTGTTTTATCTGTTCAGGCTTAATGGTGTTGTTCATATGCTTTCTCCTTTGCATCTAGTTGCAATTGCAACTAAAACAACATTAAGCACAACTGGTTGCAATTGCAACAACTTGCTTCTAATATTCTCGCCATGAACAAAACACCATCACCACAAGCGATTCAGGCCTGGATACAGCTGCATCGTACCCAGCGTCAGTTACTGAGCACCGTAGAGACTGCGCTGAAGAGCCAGGACCTGCCCGCTCTGGACTGGTACGACGTTCTTCTGGAGCTGCATAAAGCCAAAGGCGATGGCCTGCGCCAGTTTGAAATTGGCGAAAAAATACTGCTGAACAAGCATAATCTGTCACGACTGATCGACCGGCTGGAAAAGAACCTGCTGGTAGAGCGTCATCAGTGTTCAGAAGACGGGCGTGGCAACCGTATTAAAATCACGAGCGAAGGCAGCAGCATGGTGAAGGCGATGTGGCCGGTATACAGCCAGGCTATTCAGCAGAATTTTGCCGCTAAGCTGACGGAAGAAGAAGCGCAGACACTGTCAGAACTGCTGGCAAAAGTACTGCCCGCAGCACAATAAACAGCCGGCTGCTAATACAAGGATCAGAGAGATATGAATACGGATTTCAGAAAGACCGTACTGGGCTGTATAAAAATATGCGACAACCCTTTTGTGCGCAGTGATCCGTCATCCACCGATCTGACCCTGAGCGCAGTGGATACGCTGTGCGAAATGTATGCAGTGGACGATATTTTAGCGATTCTGCAGGCAGAGTTTGAACGACTGGAAATCGTTATTAAGGGGCGGGTCGGCAGCGGTACCGCCTATGAATTTATGCTGCTGAATCAGGATGCGCATTACAACTGCAAGGCAGCCATTGCTCATTTGCGTCAGCGGCAAGCAGCGGATTTATAAACTCCGCCCATAAAAAAAGCCTCCGCAGAGGCTTTTTTATTTTCCGGAAATCACTGTCAGTCGGTATTTTCCAGTGGTTTAACCCACAGCACACCAACATCCACTTTAATCACTTCTACCATGGTGCCTTTGGCAATAGGTTCAAAGCTTTTCAGTTTCCAGCGAATACCGGAATAGGCGTACTCGGTTTTCCCGGCACCATCGACATCCTCTTCCAGCATAAATGGCTGGCGGGCAAAGTCGCTTCTGATGCTGTCCTTCTGTACTTTGTTCTGCATCCGTTGCAAGGGTTTCCACAGCGCCAGAGCCAGTACCGCTGTCAGAACAGTATTACTCCACAGCGCTGCGGTTGCGGTTGCAGGCAACAGATCCAGACTCATTGCAAAACCGGTAATCAGCAGCGATGCGCCGAAAAACAGCAGAATAAAGGTAGCAAACCCGAGTACGGCCACTTCAATAATCAGTGCGGCAATACCAGCGACCATCAGCGTCTGGGGAAGATTCTGTTGCAGCAATTCCATATTTTATTCCTTTTTATTATTGAGAGAATTGATGATTGCCATCGACTGGGCCACCAGCGAGCTGGCATCGGTACCTGCATCCGGCAGCAGCACAACCGAGGATTCTTTGGCGATGGCTGCTTTGGCTTCAATCGCTTTGGTTGCCAGATCCAGCTGAATGGCTTTCTGACCTTCGGCGGTATTAGCCGCTTCACCAATTTTACGCAGCGCTTCGGCTTTTGCTTCAGCAACGGCCAGAATAGCCTGGGCCTCACCTTCGGCGTTTAATACCTGTTCGGCTTTATCGGCCTCTGCCGCCAGAACCTGAGCCTGTTTACGGCCTTCGGCAACGTTAATGGCTGCCTGACGGTCACCTTCAGATTCAAGAATCTGGGCACGCTTAACCCGTTCGGCTTTCATCTGCGCTTCCATCGATTCCATCACCGATTTAGGCGGCACAATATCTTTAATTTCGTAACGCAGTACCTGAATACCCCATGGCTCGGAGGCTTCGTTAATTGACGATACGATATTGGTGTTCAGCACGCTGCGCTCTTCGAAGGTGCGGTCGAGTTCCATTTTACCCAGTTCAGAACGCATAGTGGTCTGTGCCAGCTGGGTAACCGCAAATACGTAATCATCCACACCGTAGGTTGCTTTATACGGATCGAGCACACGGAAATAGAGCACACCGTCGACCGACAGGGTGATGTTGTCTTTGGTAATGGCTGACTGGCTTGGTACATCCACGGCCTGTTCTTTCAGGCTGCGGTCGGAGGCAACGCGGTCAACAAAAGGAATTACAAAGTTCAGACCGGCTTCTTTGGTGCCCTGATATTTGCCGAAACGTTCGACCAGCCAGGCACGGTTTTGCGGAACAAAGATGATGCTTTTTTTCAGCACCACCAGAATAAAAATCAGCGCAAAGGCTTCGACAGAAAAGAGCTTACTCAGCAGATATTCCATGAATAGTGTTTCCTTGTTGAATTAAAGGCCAGTTTAACACCAGCCTCTGGCATGGCGCAGCAGCCATTGGCCTGATTTTACAATTCCATGCATAGGCTGCGACAGGGTTCGCATAAGTGCCCGTGCATATTCCTGATAAAGAACATTCTTTGATCATATCGGCAAATGCGGTCGGATTACGGCACCTCAGCACCCGTTTGTGCCTGAAATCTGGCGTAATGTTCCCTTACCAAATACAAAACCTGCCCGCACAATGGCTGCCAGCCTGTCCCTTGTACCCATTACTCAGGAATACCCCATGCTGATGAATTTCTGGCAGACCATGCAAGACGGTTTTAAAAGTGAAGTTGGCGCGGTTTCGCTGGAGGAAATGCTGGCACGCCATACCACAGCCGAATCTCAGTTTATTGAGCTGCAGGGGATGAACGTACATTACCGTGATGTCTGTCGCTGTGCCGAACCGGAAAAAGCACCGGTGCTGATTCTGCTGCACGGTATTTTTTCGTCGCTGCATACCTGGAATGACTGGACCGATATTCTCAGCAAAGATTTCCGCGTTATCAGTATCGACAGCCCGAACTTTGGCCTTACCGGCGCACATCCGCGCGGCATGTTTAAATACATCTACAGTGATTTTCTCAACGAATTTACCGACGCATTAGGTATTAAGCAGTGCTCGCTGGCCGGTAATTCGCTGGGTGGTTGGATGAGCTGGGAGTTTGCCGGCCGTTATCCGCATAAGGTTAATAAGGTTATTCTGCTCGACAGTGCCGGTTTCTTTTTTGTACCACCACCGGTATTGCTGAGCATGGGACTGCCGTTAAGTGGCTGGATGGCGTCGATGATGCCGGTGCCGCGCAAAGCCATGTATGCCACCATCCGCACCACTTACAGCCGCAAAGAACGGCTGAGCAAAGAGGTAATGGACCGCTATTACGATTTATTTATGCGTGCCGGCAACCGGGGCGCTGGGGCGGCGGTGTTACGCTTTATCCGTAATCGCGCCGGCTTTGACACCGCTCCACTTAAGAAAGTGACGCAGCCGGTATTGATTATGTGGGGCCGCAACGATGCCTGGATTCCGCTTTCCCATGCAGAGAAATTTGCCAGGGCCCTGCCTCAGGCGCGCACTATTATTTATGATGATTGCGGCCATATGCCGATGGAAGAATTGCCGGCCGAGAGTGCCGCCGATGCACTGGCTTTTTTAAAGCAATAAATAATGATCCGGGGCACCTCTGAATCATGCATCTGAATCATGCATCTGAATCATGCATCTGAATTATGCATCCGAATTATGCATCCGAATTATGCAGAGGTGCCCAAGGTAACGGGAGCAACGCATTAGCGCCCGTTGCTTTTCATAAACGAGCGTAAATTCTTCATCGCCATGGTCTGTACTTTATTCTTAAGCAGTGGCGTCCAGCCCAATAATAAACCCGGCAAGCCCAGCGCCTGACGACTCCAGTTCCAGAAACTGAAGCGATCAATGTGCTGAATGATTTTGCCATCGAGAAATTCAAACTCAGCGTCAATTTTATTGTGCACCCGCCGGCCGCTCTGGCTGAAGGTGTACTGCGCCTCCCAGTGTGCCGTTATCCGCCCGCCGTGATGCTCAGTAACAGCGAAAGTCATCTGCATGTCTTTGCCGCGCTCGCACAGCATCTGCCACATGGCACCGATTTCTTCTGCGCCATTCAGGCCGAAAGCTTCATCACGGAAGGTCGCCTGCGGGTGATAGCACGCCGCCATGGTCTGATAATCCTTTTGCTGAAAGGCACGATAGAAATGCTCGATCAATGCTTTGTTATCGGTCGCTGTCATCACTGCTCTGTTCTCTGTGTTATCAGGGCCTGTTGCCATCGGGAGAGAGCCGCAGGTTGTTGAAATCATTCTGGCGCAGAATCAGGCTGGCCATAAGGTGGCGTATAAGCCCAACATGGTAGACAATCGGGCCACATTATTTGAGATACCGTTATGCCGCGCTGCGTTATTCTGGCTTTGAACCACTGCCCGTTATCGTCGGTTTCCGGGCCACTGGAGATTCTGCTGCTGGGCGCGCGCCTGGCTGCCGCCCACGACTGGCAAATTGAAGTGGCTGCAGAACAGCAGCAAACCATCAGTGGTCACGGCGGTATCAGCCTCAACGCTCATACCCGTCTGGCCGATGTTGAACAGGCCGATCTGCTTATCGTCGCCGCTATTGGCGATCCGCGAAAGCGCCCGGATGCATTGCAGGCCAGTACCCTGCAGCAGATACACACTCTTCATCAGCGTGGCACCCGTATGGTGAGTATCTGCACCGGAGCTTTTGTGCTGGCGGCGGCGGGCATACTGGAAGGCAGGCAGGCCCCCAGCCAATGGGCGGTTACCGACTGGATGCAGCAGCAGTTTCCCGCTGTTTTAT
>NZ_DDCJ01000100.1:44236-54909 GCF_002335285.1 Thalassolituus sp. UBA2009 | reverse complement strand
TGGCCAGCGCGCAACAACTGCCGCAGTGGGCGGCCAGTGTGCCTCCGCAGGCATGGCAGCTGGCTCAGGCATTCTGGCCCGGCCCGCTGACCTTACTGTTGCCCAAAGCGGCGGATGTACCTGAAGAGGTAACCGGTGGTCTGCCCAGCATTGGCCTGCGCGTCCCGGCGCATCCGCTGCTGCAGGCGTTACTGCGCCAGCTCGGCAGTGGTGTGGCTGCCCCTTCGGCGAACCCGTACAAAGCGTTAAGCCCGACCTCGGCGGCGCAGGTGATGGCCGGACTGGATGGCCGTATTGCCGCGGTATTGGATGGTGGTGCCTGTGAATTCGGGCTGGAATCAACCATTGTCGATCTCACTCAGCCAGAGCAGGGCATCCGTATCCTGCGCGCCGGGCCGATCAGCCGCATTGCCATAGAACAGGTACTGGGGCAGCCGGTTGAGGTACCGCAGCAACACAACGAAGCGGTGCCGGGTAACGTGCAGGCGCATTATCAGCCGCGCACACCGCTTAAGCTGTACAGCAGTGATGAACTGGCTGAGCGGATAAAAGACGGAGTTGGCGACGACACCGCTCTGCTGCTGTGGTCACCGCGTCTGATTGGCCTGGCCTGTGGCCGTGAGCGGGCGCTGATTCTGCCTGATAATGCGCCCGCCTTTGCGCAGACGCTGTATCAGACATTGCACGAAGCCGACCATCTGGGTTATCGCCAGCTCTGGCTGGAGCAACCGCCGGGTACAGAAGACTGGCTGGCGGTTAACGACCGGCTGTCGCGGGCAGCGTCACAATAACGCATAGCCCCTGTGGCTGATTGGCCTGCAGCTGCAGGCGGCCGCCATAGCTGCTGACAATATCGCTGACCATCGCCAGCCCGAGGCCGCTGCCTCCGGCCCCGGCTTCATCCAGCCGCGTACCGCGCAGCAGCAGTTGCTGGCGTGCTTCTGCGGCAATGCCCGGTCCCTGATCACAGACGCTGATCAGCCACTCTTTATCTTCATGGCGGATGTTCAGCAGAATCTCACCGGCGGCGTATTTGCAGGCGTTATCGAGCAGATTGCCGAGCAGCTCCAGCATGTCGTCACGGTCCTGCGGCAACACCGCGCTGTGGTCGAACTGTGCGCGGATGCTGGCCTGCGGGTACAGCTGCTGCAGCACCTGCAACAGTGGCGGCAGGTCTTCGCTCAGCCGGGTTTGCCGGCCGGGGGATGACATGCCAACGATTCTGGCGCGCTTCAGTTCGCGCTCGACCAGCTGCCGCAGGCGCTGCAGGGCTTCGCGCTGTTGTTGCTGATGCTGTGGATCGAGCTGTTCCGCCAGCAGCTGCAGCTGTTGCAGCGGGCGTTTCATTTCGTGGGCAAGATTACCCAGCGCATTGCGCGAACGGCTGACCCGCTGCTGCAGCAGACTGAGCAGGCGGTCGATTTCTTCAGCCAGTGGCTGCACTTCCTGCGGGTACTGACCGGCGGCGGCATTCAGGCCATCGCGCTCACCAAAACGCAGTTCGCGCAGCTGCTGCTGTAATGGCTCAAGACGGGCAAAGGCCCGGCTCAGCTGGCGGCGCTGGATCAGCATCAGGGTCAGCAGGGCGAAGACCAACAAGGCCAGTGCCGCCAGACGGTAGCGGTTCAGTTCGCTCTGCAAGGGCGCAATGTCTTCCGCCACCCACAGGGTAAAGTCGTGATTCTGTACGCGAATGCCCTGTGCCTGACTGAGCCATTGCTCATCCAGCCTGTCACCCTGAATGCCGGGTTGCTGCCAGTGCCGGACAATGCCGCTGGCCAGCTGAATGGCAGGTGGTTCTTTATCCCACAGCGAGCGGCTGCGCAGGTCGGTGCCCTGCTGGTCGCGGATGGCAAAATAATGGCCGGAGTAGACACGCTGATAGAGTGCGCCCAGACGGCTTTCATCCACCTGCCAGTTACCCTGAACGTCCTGTGTCAGGGCGGCAATCAGGCCGTCGGCATCGTGTTGCAGACGGCTGAGCACGGTATGGGTGGTGAGCTGGCGCACGCCATAGTCGGCCAGCCACAGCAGTGGCAGCATCAGCAGTAACAGGGTCAGCAGCCACTGGCGGCGCAGCTGATGCTGCAGTGACATCATAGGTGTGTGTCCGCCGCAAGCTGGTAGCCCTGCCCGCGGCGGGTTTCGATAAAGTCTTTGCCGAAGTACTGACGCAGGCGGTTGATATAGACCTCAATCACATTGCTGTCTTTCTGCTGTTCTTCTTCGTAAACGTGTTCGCTGAGGCGGGTTTTGGAGTGCACATCCTTTGGGTGCTGCATCAGGTAGCGCAGCAGGCGGAATTCAATGGCGGTCAGCTCGATGGTGCGGCCATCGGCCGCGCTGGCCTGCTGGCGTTCGGTATCCAGTGTCACACCGCGCCAGCTCAGGGCGTTACTGGCCTGGCCGCCATGCCGGCGGGCGATGGCTTCCAGCCGGGCGAGCAATTCCTGGCTGTGGAACGGTTTGCCGAGGTAATCGTCGGCGCCGGCTTTGAGGCCGTCGACCCGTTCATGCCAGGCGTCGCGGGCGGTCAGCACCAGCACCGGCGTGCGGTTACCGGCACTGCGCCAGCTGCGCAGCACGTCCAGACCGTTTTTACCCGGCAGGCCGAGATCGAGCACGATCAGATCCGGCTGCAACTCATTGCCGAGAAACTCACCATCAATGCCATCGTGGCTGACCTCTACCGCGTAACCGGCTTCGCGCAGCAACGGCTGCAGGGCATCGGTCAGTTGCTGGTCATCTTCGATCAACAGCAGCTTCACAGCGGCCGGGCCTCAGTCGTCATCGCGTTCATCCTCCAGCCAGACACCGCTGCGGGCGTCGATATAGGTTTCATGTCGCTGTCCGTGGCTATCGAGCCATTTGAGTTCGTACACCAGCACACTGTCTTCCCATTCCACTTCGGCATCCAGCAGTTCACCGCCAAGCGGATGCCGTTGCAGAATGGCTTCAAGGGACAGTATCTCACCCTGCTCTACCCAGGCCCTGATCTGGGTCTGGTCGGGGTGTTTTCCGGCAAAGACCGGATTAATCTTCCCAACGGCCAAAGCCAGGAATAACCACCGAATGTTCATTGAATTTCCCCTGTGCGGCATCTTTATGGCAGCTGTCGCATTGACTGAATGAACCGACCTGCGGATTGCCGCTGACCATGCGTTCCGGTACTTCCCGGTGCTTACGTCTGAAGTATGGCAGTTCGGTGATGCGCTGAGGAGTATCGCTGTCGCTGATGCCTTTCAGGTAGCGCGTGTGATTGCCGGCGCTGTGAGCACTCAGGTAAGCCAGAATCTCTGCCTGAGTGGCGGCACTCAGCGAGGCATCGTCACCGAAGTGATTATCAAGGCTGGCCATCATCGTCTGCCAGCTGCGTGCCGGCAGCAGTTTGGCCGGATAAGGCAGATGGCAGCTGCCACATTCTTCTTTGTATTGCTGTGTTGCGGCGGTATCTGTGCCGGGTTGTTCAGGGCGCGGCCGGTATTCACTGTGCTCATCATCATCGTCGTCATCCGCGAGGGATTGATTATTCAGAGTGCTCAGGCCGTAAATACCAAGGGTCAGGGCGCTGCCCAGCAACAGTGTGCCGGTGGCAAAACGCAGGGCGTTGAGAGAGGTACGCAGGGCGTTCAGGTTACTCATCATCTTTCTCCTTCTTTATGGCTGGCTGAGCCAGGTAATGACATCGCCTTTTTCCTGAGCGCTGCATTCGCGTCCCAGCGTCCAGCGGCAGTTGCGCAGGAACCACTTCTCTGTTTTGGCGGCATCGGTAAAGCGCTCCGGGTTGGCGTGCACCGTCATCGGCTCAATGGGCTTGCCGGTTTTCTGATGTTTGCCGGGCTGAGACGGATCGCGTCCGTGGCAGCTGGCGCAACTGCGTCCGTTGTTGTCCTGCAGCCACAGGGCCTCGCCGGCGGCGGCTGAGAATGGCCCGGCTCCGCCAGCCTGCAGGGCCTGTAGCTGGGCGCTGGCACCGGCATAGCTGAGGCTGGTGGCGAGCAGGCTTAAGGTAAAAAGAGCCGCACTCAGTGCGCGGTGGGTCAGGTTATTCATGCTGATCTCCCCGGCCGTCGGTGTCGTCAGCACGTGCTTCTTTGCGACCGTGAATCATCGAGCGCACCAGGTTTTCGCGATGATGCAGGCTGCTGAACAGCACCCCGGCAACGTGCAGGAAGACCAGCGCCAGTGTGCTGTTGGCGAAGAATTCGTGGATTTCTTTCAGCGTGTGTTCGTTAAAAGAGGCCAGCCAGGTGCCTGCTAATGGCCCGGCGTTTTCATCTGCCCCCAGCGTTGCCATACCGAATACCACAGTGCCGGTCAGCGCCAGCAGCAGGGCAATAACCATGGCACCACCGGCCGGATTGTGGCCGATATAGCGGCGCGCCTTACCGGCCGGAATGGCGACCAGATAATTCCAGACTCCCCGTGGTGATTGCACAAAGTCGCTGAAGCGCGCATGGCGTGTGCCGATCAGCCCCCACAGCAGGCGAAAGGCAACCAGCGCAGCCACGCTGTAACCAGCCCAGACATGCAGGGTTTCAAACTCGTCTTCACTCAGATAAGCGATAAAGAAAAACAGCACCAGCGACCAGTGGAAGATACGCACCAGCGGGTCCCAGACTTTGATTGTGTGTGTCATAACGACCTCTCCTCAGGATTTGCACCCAGCGTAGAGCGGCCATGCTTAAACCAACCTTAAAGTTATTCAGCGGCGGGCTGGAATGCGGCAAAGCTGACATACCTGCCTGCGGCCTGAATTGGCACGGCTCTGCGTTAAAAACTACCTACACTGGTCAATATCCGCACAGGCAGAGGGACGGCACCATGACACTGAAATTTCCGATGATACTGGCCTCACTGATCAGCGTTTTGCTGACGTTTCCGGCCCATTCCGCACCGGCCTGTCCGGCTGGTGGTGTAAAGGTGGGCTGGGAGCCCTGGCTGCCCTACGCCTATGAAGAACAGGGAAAATTTACCGGCCTGGATCTGGATATGGCGACCGCCATCCTGACCCGCATGGGCTGCCCTTTTACCTTTGTAAACCGGCCCTGGAAGCGTCTGTTGGCGGAAATTTCTTCCGGTAATCTGCACCTTACCGGCGGTGCCTCACGTACCGCTGAGCGCGAAGAATTTGGCTATTTCAGCACGCCATACCGTACGGAATCGGCGGTGATGATGGTGCGTAAAGAAGATGCGTCAGGCTATGGCGGCATCAGTTCGCTGAAGGATCTGATCGGTAAAAACTTTACGCTTGGCGTTACCCGCGGTTATTACTACGGCGAAGACTATGCGGCACTGGAAAATGATGCGGGTTTCAAAGCCCGCCTGGCCGATGCCGGTGATGACGCTACCAACTACAAAAAACTGGCGGCAAAACGGCTGGATGGCTTCCTGGCCGACCCGTTCTCCGCCGCGGCAGGGCTTAAAAAGGAAGGTCTCGGCGGCCGCTTTATCAGCCATATGACCGTCTATTCCGACGACATCTATTTCCTTATCAGCAAAGCCTCCACCTCTCCGGAGTTTGTTGCCGCCTTTGATCAGGCGCTGGCAGAACTGAAGGCCAGTGGGGAATATCAGGCGATTGTGGATAAGTACCTGCACTGACACGCCGGTTGTTCAAATGCACGCCGCCCGCTCGATGCGGGCTTTTTATTATCCATCTTCTTCTGGCCCGAATTGCCCTTTGTTTTGCGATATTGGTTTACGTTAACGTAAAGGTAACTTAGCAGCCCGACAGCCCAACCCGCATGAGCCGTACTTACAGCATCCGTGACCTCGCCGACGAGTTTGATATCACCACCCGCACCATCCGCTTTTATGAGGCGGAGGGCATGCTCAACCCGCAGCGTGAAGGTCAGACCCGTATCTATACGCCACAGGATAGGGTCACACTGAAGCTGATTCTGCGCGGTAAGCGCCTGGGCTTATCGCTGGCCGAAAGCCGCGAGCTGATTGATATGTACCGCCCCGGACTGGAGCCGGAGGCTAATCGTCCGCAGCTGGAAAAACTGCTGGCGGTGATAGAACAGCGGCGCAGTCACCTGCGCCAGCAACTGCACGATATTGAACGCATGATGCAGGACCTGGACGACGCCGAGCTGAAAGCCAGCGAGGCACTGGCGGCACTGACAGGCGCTTAGCCACCGCCCGTTATTTCCGGCCCTGCTACCAAGAATAAAAATACAACAGGAAGGAGCCATACGATGACCGGATTCAATTTTGGCCTGGGCGAAACGCTCGATATGCTGCGCGATCAGGTGCGCGGTTTTGCCCAGCGCGAGCTGGCGCCGCTGGCCGCCGACGTTGACCGCGACAACCAGTTCCCCATGCCCATGTGGCGCAAGTTCGGTGAGCAGGGATTGCTCGGCATTACCGTCAGCGAAGAATACGGCGGTGCCGATATGGGCTATCTGGCGCATGTCATCGCCATGGAAGAAATCAGCCGCGCCTCGGCCTCGGTCGGGTTGTCTTACGGCGCCCACTCCAACCTCTGTGTAAACCAGATTTACCGCAACGGCACGGCGGAGCAGAAGGCGAAATACCTGCCGAAGCTGATCTCCGGCGAGCATATCGGCGCGCTGGCGATGAGCGAGCCCAACGCCGGTTCCGACGTGGTGTCGATGAAGCTGCGCGCCGATAAAAAAGGCGATCACTATGTGCTCAACGGCACCAAGATGTGGATCACCAACGGCCCGGATGCCAACGTTTATGTGATCTACGCCAAAACCGATCTGAGCAAAGGCCCGCACGGCATGACCGCCTTTATCGTTGAACGCGACTGGGCCGGTTTCTCACGCAGCCCGAAACTCGACAAGCTCGGTATGCGTGGCTCCAACACCTGTGAGCTGGTGTTCGATAACGTCGAAGTACCGGCAGAAAACATTCTCGGCGGCGAGAACATGGGCGTGAAAGTGCTGATGAGCGGCCTCGACTACGAACGCGTGGTGCTGTCCGGCGGCCCGACGGGCATCATGCTGGCCTGTATGGATGTGGTGCAGCCCTATATCGTCGACCGCAAACAGTTTGGCCAGAGTATCGGTGAGTTCCAGCTGGTGCAGGGCAAGCTGGCCGATATGTACACCAGCATGAACGCCAGCCGCGCCTATCTGTACGCCGTGGCGGCCGCCTGCGACCGTGGCGAAACCACGCGTAAAGACGCCGCCGGTGTGATTCTTTACTGTGCCGAAAAAGCCACGCAGATGGCGCTGGATGCGATCCAGCTGCTGGGCGGGAATGGCTATATCAACGACTTCCCGACCGGCCGTCTGCTGCGCGACGCCAAACTGTACGAAATCGGCGCCGGCACCTCAGAAATCCGCCGTATGCTGATTGGCCGCGAACTGTTTCAGGAGCTGAGCTGATGCCGCTTATCCAGTCCCGGCTCGACAGCCGCAGCCCGCAGTTTGCCGCCAACCGCGCACAGATGCAGGCGCTGGTGGCCGATCTGAAAGCCAAAGTCGCCCGCATTGCCGAAGGCGGTGGTGAGGTGGCGATGCAGCGCCATACCGCACGCGGCAAATTACCGGTGCGCGAGCGCATTCAGCTGCTGCTCGATGCCGGCAGCCCGTTTCTGGAAATCGGCCAGCTGGCGGCCCATGAGGTGTACGGCGAAGACGTACCGGCCGCCGGTGTGGTTGCCGGTATCGGCCGTATCAACGGTCAGGAATGCATGGTGGTGGGCAACGATGCCACGGTAAAAGGCGGCAGCTACTACCCGCTGACGGTGAAAAAACACCTGCGCGCGCAGACCATCGCCCAGCAGTGCAATCTGCCCTGCGTTTATCTGGTGGACTCCGGCGGCGCTAACCTGCCGCGTCAGGATGAAGTCTTCCCCGACCGTGAACACTTCGGCCGTATTTTCTTTAATCAGGCCAATATGTCGGCCGCCGGTATCGCCCAGATTGCGGTGGTGATGGGTTCCTGTACCGCCGGCGGTGCCTATGTACCGGCGATGGCCGATGAATCCATTATCGTGCGTAATCAGGCCACCATTTTTCTTGCCGGCCCGCCGCTGGTGAAGATGGCCACCGGTGAAGAAATCGGTGCCGAAGAACTGGGTGGTGGCGAACTGCATACCGGCCAGTCCGGGGTGGCCGATCATCTGGCCGAAAACGACGAGCACGCACTGCAACTGGCGCGTAACGCCGTCGCCAATCTGAACCGCCATAAGCCGCACAGCACGGCGGCAGAGGTAAAAGAACCCGCCTATCCGGCCAGCGAACTGTACGGCCTGATTCCGACCGATACCCGCCAGCCCTACGATGTGCGTGAGGTGATCGCGCGGCTGGTGGACGGCTCGGAGTTTGATGAATTCAAAGCGCGCTTCGGCACCACGCTGGTGTGTGGCTTTGCCAAACTGTACGGCATGCCGGTCGGCATCGTTGCCAATAACGGCATCCTGTTTTCCGAGTCGGCACAGAAAGGCACGCATTTCATCGAGCTCTGTGCACAACGCAAAATTCCGCTGCTGTTTCTGCAGAACATCACCGGCTTTATGGTCGGCCCCAAATACGAAGCCGAAGGCATCGCCCGCCACGGCGCCAAGATGGTGATGGCGGTGGCCTGTGCCAAGGTGCCGAAGCTGACGCTGGTGATCGGCGGCAGCTTTGGCGCCGGTAACTACGGCATGTGTGGCCGCGCCTACGATCCGAACTTCCTCTTTATGTGGCCCAACGCGCGCATCTCGGTGATGGGTGGCGAACAGGCGGCCGGCGTGCTGGCGCAGGTGAAGCGCGAGCAGCTGGCGAAGAAAGGCGAGCCCTGGAGCGACGCCGACGAGAACGCCTTTAAACAACCAATCCGCGAGCTGTATGAGCAGCAGGGCCACCCGTACTACAGCTCGGCGCGGCTGTGGGATGACGGCATTATCGACCCGGCCGACAGCCGGCGTGTGCTGGGGCTGGCGTTGTCGGCCTGCCTGAATAAACCCATTGAAGAGACGCGCTTTGGCGTGTTCCGCATGTAGGAGATAAAGATGCTGGAACTCGCCATTCATCAGGGTGTTGCCAGGCTGAGCCTCGACCGTCCTGAACTGGGTAATGCCTTTAATGCGGAGCTGATTGCCGAGCTGCGGGCGCAGTTGTCGGTACTGGCCACTGAACCTGCGGTGCGGGTGTTGGTGCTCGCCGGTCAGGGCAAACACTTCTGCACCGGCGCTGACCTCAACTGGATGAAAGCCCAGAAAGACGCCTCCGAGGCTGAGAATCACGCCGATGCCCTGCAGCTGGCCGGTCTGCTGCAGGATCTGAACGACTTTCCCAAACCGACCATCGCCCGTGTGCAGGGCGCAGCCTTTGGCGGTGCGCTGGGGCTGATCTGCTGTTGCGATATGGCGGTGGCGGCGGATAACGCGCGCTTCTGTCTGAGCGAAGTGAAACTCGGTTTAAGCCCGGCCACCATCAGCCCTTATGTGCTGGCGGCGATGGGCTCACGTCAGGCGCGGCGTTACTTTTTAAGCGCAGAACTGATCGACGCGCCAACGGCGCAGGCACTGCAGCTGGTACATGAAGTGGTGCCGGCCGAACAGCTGGACGAGCAGGTGCAGCGCTGGTGTCAGGCGCTGCTGGCCAACGGCCCGCAGGCGCTGGCGGCGACCAAAGCCCTGATCGCCGGCCAGAGCAGCCCGGTCAATGATCAGCTGAAAGAACAAACATCGGCACTGATTGCCCGCCTGCGCGTCAGCGCCGAAGGCCAGGAAGGATTAAGTGCGTTTCTGCAGAAACGCGCCCCCACTTATGCACAGGAAGCAGCCCATGACTGAGCACCTGTTTAACAAGATTTTGATCGCCAACCGTGGCGAAATTGCCGTGCGCGTGATGCGTACCGCACAAGCGCTGGGCATCCGCACCGTTGCCATTTATTCCGACGCCGACGCCAGCGCGCTGCATGTACAGCAGGCCGACGAAGCCATCGCTCTCGGTGGTGTGACCGCTGCCGAAAGCTATCTGGATATGCACAAGGTGCTGGACGCCGCGCGCGCCACCGGCGCCGAAGCCATTCATCCGGGCTACGGCTTTTTAAGCGAAAACGCCGCCTTTGCCCGTGCCTGCGAAGAGGCCGGCATCGCCTTTATCGGCCCGTCGGCGGCAGCGATTGAAGCCATGGGCGATAAGGCCAGCGCCAAAGCCCTGCTGGCCGACAGCTGTGTGCCTCTGGTGCCCGGCTATCACGGCGATGAGCAGGGCGACGAACGCCTGAGCGCCGAGGCCGAACGCATCGGTTATCCGCTGCTGCTGAAAGCCAGTGCCGGCGGTGGCGGTAAAGGCATGCGTATCGTGCTCTCCGCTGCCACGCTGCACGACGATATCGCCGCCGCCCGGCGCGAAGCACGCTCGTCTTTTGGTGATGATCGCCTGCTGATTGAGAAATACCTGATCCGCCCGCGCCATGTGGAAGTACAGGTGTTTATGGACAGTTTCGGCAATGGCGTTTACCTGTTCGAGCGTGATTGCTCGGTACAGCGCCGCCATCAGAAAGTGATCGAGGAAGCTCCGGCGCCGGGTATGACGGCCGCGCTGCGCCAGCGTATGGGCGAGGCCGCGCTGGCGGTGGCGCAGCGTATTCAGTATCGCGGCGCGGGCACGGTGGAGTTTCTGCTGGATGCCAACCATGAATTCTTCTTTATGGAGATGAACACCCGCCTGCAGGTTGAGCACCCGGTCACCGAGATGATT
>NZ_DDCJ01000100.1:15922-43597 GCF_002335285.1 Thalassolituus sp. UBA2009 | reverse complement strand
GTCTGGACAGAAATCAGAGCTGGAACCTGCAGTTGGCCGATCACAGTGTGCAGATTCAGGGGCGCTTGGAGCTTAAGGGTCAGGCCGGTGATATCCGCCTGCTGCAGCTGGAGGCGCGGGTAAACGGTCAGCAGCAATCGCTGCCGCTGGCACTGAGCGAGCATGAACTGCTGCTGTTTCTGCCGCAGGGCAGTCAGCGCTTTGTGCGTAGCCGCTGGCTGGGCGAGCAGGCACAGGATGATCATGGCGGTCTGACCGCACCCATGGCCGGTCAGGTGCTGGAGGTTAAAGTGCAGCCGGGCGAACAGGTTGAAGCCGGTCAGGTGCTGATGATTATGGAAGCAATGAAAATGGAGCATAGCATCCGCGCGCCGCAGGCCGCGCTGGTGCAGGCGGTGCTGTATCAGGCCGGTGATCAGGTAGCCGAAGGCACTGAGCTGTTGCAGCTGGAGATAACTGAAGAGGCAGCAGCGGAGGCCGACGCATGATGCAGCGGGCACATCCGGACAGCGTGCGCATTGTCGAAGTCGGCGCGCGCGATGGTTTACAGAATGAAGCGCAGGCGCTCAGTGTTGAGCTGCGCTGCGAGCTGATTGAACGGCTGGCCGCCGCAGGCCTGCGTCATATCGAGGCTGGTAGTTTTGTCTCGCCCAAATGGGTGCCGCAGATGCAGCACAGCGACCGCGTACTGCTGCAGCTTAAGCGTCAGCCCGGCGTGCGCTATGCCGCCCTCACCCCCAATCTGCAGGGACTGGAAGCGGCGCTGGCGGCCAACGCCTCGGAGGTTGCGGTGTTTACCGCCGCCTCCGATGCCTTCACCCAGAAGAACATTAACTGCAGCGTGGCGCAGAGCCTGGAACGTATCCGCCCGGTGCTGGAACATGCGCGCACGGTTGGTCTGCAGGTGCGCGGTTATGTCTCCACCGTGATGGGTTGTCCTTATCAGGGTGAGGTGCCGGTGCAGGCGGTGGTCGATGTGGCGCAGGCGCTGCTGGATATGGGCTGCTACGAAATTTCACTGGGTGACACCATTGGTACCGGCAGCGTGCCGCAGACGCAGAATCTGATCCGCGCGCTGGCACTGCATATGCCGGTGTCGCAGCTGGCGGTGCACTTTCACGATACCTATGGTCAGGCGCTGGCCAATATTTACGCCGCGCTGGAGCTGGGCATCCGCACCGTCGACAGCTCGGTTGCCGGACTGGGCGGCTGCCCTTATGCCGCCGGGGCATCGGGCAATGTTGCCAGCGAAGATGTGCTGCGTCTGGTCGAAGGCCTCGGTCTGCATACCGGTATCGACGCGCAGCTGCTGGCAGCAACCGGGCAGTGGATCAGCGACCAGCTGCAGCGCCCGAATGGCAGTCAAAGCGGCCGCGCGCTGATCGCGACTGAAAGTCGCTCCCACAAATAATGGCATTGCCGGTAGGAGTGGCTTTCAGCCACGATGAGATAGCTGTAAGAGACAGGCAATAAAATAAACAGGAGGCAAGGATGCCTGCCAGTCACCGTTTACGAAAAGGACGTTACTCGACTGAAGGTGGGATCTACCTGCTGACAAGCACGACGGTTAACCGCCAGCCGTTTTTTACCGATCCGCTGTTGGCTACTGCCGCCGCCCGGTGTTTCATACGGCCAGAGTTACTTAAATCGTCGGCATTGCTCTGCTGGGTATTGATGCCTGACCATGTGCACTGGCTGTTGCAGCTGGGTCAGGATGATGACTTGTCTGCCTGGGCTCAGCGCATGAAGGCGGTCAGTGCAATGGAGATGAACCGTCTTCGCGGATGCAAAGAGAGTGTCTGGCAATCCGGTTTTCACGACCGTGCCATCCGGCGCGAAGAAGACGTTCTCCCTGCCGCACGCTATATCGTCGCCAATCCTCTGCGTGCCGGGCTGGTAAGGCGGGTCGGAGATTATCCCTACTGGGATGCAATGTGGCTGCAGACTGATCGCGACTGAAAGTCGATCCCACAGTAGGAGTGGCTTTCAGCCACGATGTTCTAATCACGATGCTCTGACAATAACGAGGACAGGACAACCAATGACAGAACAGCAACAACCGCTCTGGACGCCCTGCGCCGGACGCCGTACCGCCTCGCAGATGCAGGGCTTTATTAACTGGCTGGAGCGCACCAGTGGTCACCGGTTCAGCGACTACGATGACCTGCATTTATGGAGTACCCACGAGCGCGAAGATTTCTGGCAGGCGATCTGGGACTACTGCGATGTGATCGCCAGCCATGAGGCGACGGCTGTGCTGAGCGATGGCGATAAGATGCCCGGCGCACGCTGGTTTGAGGGCGCGCGGCTGAACTTCGCTGAAAACCTGCTGGCACCGGCGCAGAACCCCGCGTTCCGCCATAAAGCCGCACTGGTATTCCGCAACGAAGATCCGGCCCAGCGCCGCAGCCTGACCTACGCCGAACTCTATACCCAGGTGGCGAAGCTGGCGCAGGCCATGCGCGCAGCGGGTGTTGAAGCTGGTGACCGCGTGGCGGCCTTTATGCCCAATGTGCCGGAAACCGTGATTACCATGCTGGCGGCAGCGTCGATTGGCGCGCTGTTCTCCTCCTGTTCGCCGGACTTTGGCCTGCAGGGCGTGCTTGATCGTTTTGGCCAGATTCAGCCCAAGCTGCTGATCGCGACTCAGGGTTATTTATACGCCGGTAAAACTATCGACTGTGGTGAGCGCGTGGCCGCTATCCGCGATGCGCTGCAATTACCGCCGCAGCAGCTGATTTCGGTGCCTTATCCGGGGCTGGCGCTGAGCAAACCTCAGGGTTCGGTGAGCTGGCAGGATTTTATCACCTCGTCGCAGCAGCAGTGGTCAGAGGATGATATTGAATTCGCCCAGCTGCCGTTCGATCAGCCGCTGTATATCCTTTACAGCTCCGGCACTACCGGCGTACCCAAGTGCATCGTCCATGGTGCTGGTGGAACGCTTTTGCAGCATCAGAAAGAGCTGCGTCTGCATACCGATGTGCGCGCCGATGACGTGCTGTTTTACTTTACGACCTGCGGCTGGATGATGTGGAACTGGCTGGTTTCCGGCCTGGCCACCGGTGCCACGCTGGTGCTGTTCGACGGCTCGCCTTTTCACCCGGTGCCCGATGTGTTGTGGAAGATGGCCGCCGAAGAAGGCATCACCATTTTCGGCACCAGCGCCAAATACCTGTCGGCGCTGGAGAAAGCCGGCATAAAACCGGCGCAGTTACATCTGCAACAACATCAGCAAGGAAAGCCGCATAAAGTGCGCACCCTGCTCTCCACCGGTTCGCCGCTGGCGCATGAAAGCTTTGATTATGTGTACCGCGATATCGGCGCCGATATCGCGCTGTGTTCCATCTCCGGCGGTACCGACATCATCTCCTGTTTTGCGCTGGGTAACCCCTTGCTGTCGGTCTATCGCGGTGAGCTGCAGTGCGCAGGTCTGGGCATGGCGGTGGAAATCTGGGACGACGAAGGCCGTGCGCTGGCACCGGGCGAAAAAGGCGAACTGGTGTGTACCAGAGCCTTTCCGTCGATGCCGGTTGGCTTCTGGAATGACCCCGACGGGCAGAAATATCACGATGCTTATTTCAGCCGCTATAGCGCACAAAAGCCTGATGGCGTCTGGGCTCATGGAGATTACGCCGAACGTGTCGCGCATCATGGCAAAGACAGCGGTGAAACCGCCGGGCTGGTTATTCACGGCCGCTCCGACGCGGTACTCAACCCCGGTGGTGTGCGCATAGGCACCGCCGAAATTTACCGTCAGGTAGAGCAGCTGGACGAGGTGCTGGAAAGTCTGGCCATTGGTCAGCCCTGGGCCGGTGATGTGCGCGTGGTGCTGTTTGTGGTGCTGAATAATGGCCAGACACTGGATGATGCGCTGCGCGATAAAATCCGTAGCCAGATCCGCAGTCACTGCACGCCGCGCCATGTGCCGGCGAAGATTATTCAGGTGGCGGAACTGCCGCGTACCATCAGCGGTAAGCTGGTGGAGCTGGCGGTGCGCAATGTGGTGCAGGGTTTGCCTGTTAAAAATACCGACGCCCTGAAAAACCCGGAAGCGCTGCAACACTTCCGCGATCTGGAGGAACTGCAACATGACTGATCACAGCGCACACCTGACTCTGGAATTATGCAAAGACGACAGCGGTGCCGAAAGCATCGCCCTGCTGACGCTGAACCGGCCGGATATTAAAAACGCCATTTCCGATGGCGAAGTGATCGACGCCATCGAACAGACGCTGGCCCAGGTTAACGACCGTCAGGATATTAAGGTCGCGGTATTTACCGGTGCCGGAAAAGTGTTCAGCGGTGGCGGAAATATCAAGGCGATGCAGCAGCGCAGCGGTATGTTTGCCGGCGATGCACAACAGCTGACAGCCAATTACAAAGCCTTTATTCAGCGTATCCCGCTGGCGTTTGCCCAGCTGGAAATTCCCATTATCGCCGCGGTTAATGGCCCGGCGGTGGGTGCCGGTAACGATATGGTGTGCATGTGCGATGTTGCCATTGCCAGCGAGCAGGCGACCTTTGCCGAAAGCTTTATCAAACTGGGGATTATTCCCGGCGATGGCGGTGCCTGGTTATTACCGCGCCGTATCGGTATGCAGCACGCGCTGGAAATGGCGCTCACCGGGCGCACATTTTCGGCTGACGAAGCACTGCGCATGGGACTGGTCAGCCGTGTGGTGCCACACGCTCAGCTGCTGGGCAGTGCCCTAGGTCTGGCGCGGCAGATGGCCACCAACGACGCCCGCTGCCTGCGGGAAACCAAGCGCCTGTTTAATGCCGCCCGCAGCCAGACCTTAGAGCAGGCGCTGGATGATGCCGCGCAGATTCAGGGGCAGCTGCATCATGCACCGGGGTTTAAGTTGTAATAATGACGTTGCCTGAGTCGGTCAGGATGATTTCAATTGCGGCAGGGAGTGATCTTCATATAATGAGTCCGCACTCAGGATTTACGTTTAAATAAAACAAGGATTTAGCTGAATGAAAGCCATTAAAATTGCGGTAATGATGTTTGCAGCCTCTCTGGCCGGCTGTGCCACGCTGTTTTCCGAAGACTATGCAACCATTAATGTTTCTACCTCTAATGGTAAAAAGGTTGATATTACCGTTGACGGTCAGAACTACACAGCTCCGACGACTGTGAAGCTGGAAAAAGATGGTTCAACCAAAGTTATCGCAACCCAGGACAGCAGCTGCGCATCGTCGACTGCCGTACGGAAAAAGCTGGAGGTGGTAACCTTCATCAACGTTTTCTCTACCACCGGTTTCACCACTGATGCCGCTACCGGCTCGATGTGGACCTATGACAACGCGGTAATTGATTGTCAGTAAACCGATGTTGACTGAGCCGATAAAGGGGAGCCTGCGGGCTTCCTTTTTTTTGTTTGTATGGTTTTTATTCGCATGCAACTCCGCGTTCGCCAGAGATGCTGTACCGGGCTGGCTGAATGATCGCTGGCTTTCGTTACTGCATACAAAAGACGGAACTCCCACGATTACCGACCCTGCGTTTATTTTGACGCAGGACGATTATTCTCCTGAGAGGGAGTGGCAGGCAACGCTCAGGCTATTCGCGCAGCAGCCGCAGGCAATCTGTCGCTTTCCTGCCCGCTATAGTCTGTTACAGCAAAGCGGTGCCAGCCTGCCTGAGTTTCCTGATTGTCCGGAGTACCGGGTTTTTCTGCAGCGTGTTCCGGTTGATCAGATCAGCGTTATTTATGCATCTGAGAATCTGACCAGCCCAAGCAGTATGCTTGGCCATGCCATGCTGGCTGTTGAAGGACTGCGGGATGATGGCTTCTATGCCCGTCATTCGGTGTCATTTTTTACCGTACTCGACAGCATTAACCCCATAAAATTGCTTTGGGAAACACTGGTCACAGGCAAAGAAGGCTTCTTTCTGGTTAAACCCCTGCGCGCACATTTCGAATTTTATAATCTGGCAGAGCAGCGCAATGTCTGGCGCTATGAACTTGATCTGGATGAGGGGCAGCGTGCCTTGTTGCAGGCCCATCTGTGGGAATTACGTTCCGTTAATATGGATTATTTTTTCCATACACAGAACTGCGCCACAGTATCCGCTGACCTGATCCGTCTGGTTATTCCGCAACTGGAAAACAGTAACTGGGTCACTCCTATTGATCTGGTCAAAGCGGTAAACCGCAGCGGAAAAATTAAAAGCATAGAGATAACGCCGGCAGCCAAATGGCGTGTACGCATGCTTGAGGATACTGTGCCGCAGGAATTGCAGGATGTGGTTTATCAGTGGCAACAGGGTGAAATTGATAAGCTGCCTCAGGTCAGTGGTAAAGAAGGCTTTCTGCTGCGTGAAATGGCAAACGCTGTGCTGGATTACAGAGAGCAGACTGGCACTGACGGTACGGAACAGAGCAGGAAAAAAACCGAAATACTGCGTCAGAGTATCCCCGACTCGCCAGAATTTTCTGACTATGAACTGACACTCGATAATTATCGTTCGCCACTGAAAACACCGGAAGATGCACATTACTCATTCGGCTATCAGCGTACAGAAAAAAGCGACTGGTTAAGCCTTCAGTGGTTGGCGGTAGGTCATGGCATTGAAGATGACAACCGCCAGTATTTCGCTGAGAACGAATTAAAACTGTTTGATTTGTCGTTGCGCGCATCACCACAGCATGAAGCATTACGTCTTAATCATCTGCAATTGTATTCAGCCCGTTCCCTGACTCCGTGGGATCGTTTCACTGGTGGCGTTTCGGGGGATTTCCGCGTTGGGTTTTATTCACTTGCTGACGATAATCTGCAGCGACAAACAGCCTTCAATATTCATGGCGGTGCCGGTATCACCCTGGCTGCGTCAGCTGACCTGCGCGTGTATGCACTGTTGAATGGTGGTTGGTACCGGAATAACGATGCCGATTTTCTCTACGCCGAACCGGAAGTGGGGGCTTATCTGTACGAAGTCTTTGGTATGAAAAGCTGGCTGCGCTACCAGCCCAGATTTGCCCCGGACCGCAAAGTACAGCAACAGCTGACACTGACGCACAGTATTGCACTGGAGGGATCAGCCTTAATTGCTGAAGTATCCAGCCTTGCTGTTGATGGCAAATATGAGCATGTCGCCAGCGTTAACTGGCGCTGGTATTTCTGAGTTCTGGTTAAAGCCCGAAACCAATCGCCGAGACGGCTTTGCCCATGATTTCTTCGCGATAAAAAGTGCTGCCCTGATCCGCGCCCGCGGCTCCGGCTACCATCATCATCGGCAGCAGGTGCTCTTCGCGCGGATGCACCTGACGTGCGCCGGGGGCATCGCTCCAGTGATTGAGCGCTGCAGTGCGCTGGGTTTCCTCCTGTGCTGCGGCGTCAATCAGCCAGTCATCGAAGGTTTTGGCGGCCGCCGCATCGCTGGCTGAGTCGGCGAAGAATGCACGCAGGTTGTGGTAGCTCAGACCGCTGCCGATGATCAGTACGTTTTCGTCACGCAGCTGTGCCAGCACTTTTCCGGCAGCCTGATGTTCGGCCGGGTTCAGCCCTTTTTTCAGCGACATCGCCAGCACCGGAATCTCTTCCTGCGGATAGGCAACTTTCAGCGGAATAAACACACCGTGATCCCAGGGTGCGTTGTTATCCACCGCCGCTCCGATACCGGCATCCTGCAGTAATTGCGCGGCCCGCTCCGCCAGTGCCGGGGCACCGGAAGCCTGATAGCGAATCTCATAGGTATGCGGCGGGAAACCGTAATAGTCGTATTCCAGTTTCGGGTGTGAGCCACCGCAAAAGGTAAATACCGGCGCTTCCCAGTGGGCCGAAATCAGCAGAATGGCGCTGGGTGGTTGCGGCAGACGCGCAGGAATCGAACGCAGCATGGCCGCCATGTTATCCCACAGCTGCGGGTTGCCCGGCCATTCCATAAAAAAACACGGGCCGCCGCCGTGGGGAATATAGAGACTTGGCTGGCGTTGGTTGGCTGACATCTCAGCGTCCTCAGTGATCGCGGCGTGCGGGTACCCACAACATTAATACAAAGGCCCATACCAATGCTGCAAATCCCCAGATAAAGGTGGATGACAGACTGGCTCCGCCTTCAATGCCGAGTTTTGCCAGCCAGGGGCCGAGCAGCTGGGTGAAGCCGTAGAGTGCAATAAGCGCAGCGCTCAACCTTGGTCCCTGATGCGGGTGCAGGCTGCGCGCCAGCCGCTGAGTCAGCAGCACCGCGCCTAAGAACGTACCACCGACCAGAATCGCACAGAGCCATAATCCCGCCGACTGTTGCGGCAATAGCAACAGCGCCCCGACCCCCGCCGCCTGAATGGCGTAGTTCCACAACAGTGCGGTTTTATCACCGATAGCGGCACCTAAATGATTCCACAGCCAGGTCGATGGCAGCGAGGTGATGGCGACTAACAGCCAGGCGCTGGGCACCAGCGTCAGTTGCCAGTCGGCCGCTACCGCCGGCAGAAAGGTCATCGGCAGAATGTAGCCTAACCCGGCACCGGCATAGGCCAGAAATAGCGGCGTGCTGGCGCGGTCCCAGAGTGCTGAATGATCGTCACCCTGCCCGGCCGGTGCATGGCCGGGTAAACGATGCAGATACCAGCTGCTCCACAACGCCAGCGGAATGGCGGCGATGGCCGCTGGCAGCCAGCGTTGCGGGCCGGCCAGCCAGGCGGCACTGAGTTCAACCAGCGCGCTGGAGCTGAGCAGGCCAATGCCCACCCCCAGATACATCAGGCCACTGAGTTGCGCCTTCTGTTGCGTAACCAGCCACTCCAGCACCAGTGCTGGTGCCAGCACAAAGACCACACCGTTACCTATGCCGTTCAGCAGGCGCAGGGTGGCGAGGATTTCGTACTGGCTGACGAATACCTGCAGCAAAGTAATCAGTGCATTGCTGGTCAGCATCAGCGCCAGCGTAATACGGCCATGGCCACGCTGATAGAGAAACAGCGCCAGCATCGCACCGCTTAAATAGCCGACGTAGTTCCAGGTGGCGAGGGATGCGGCCTGAGACAGTGTGATCAGGCCGTCATCAACCAACAGTGGCAGCAGCGGCGTGTACACAAAGCGGCCGAAGCCATGCACAACAATCAGCGATACCGCCGCAGCGATAATAGGCCACCAGTGGGAGGATGGCTGATGACTGGCAGTGGAATTCATACGCTGGCTCCGTTAATGAGTATGTGCATGATAGGGCTAACCACTGATAAGCCCAATCCGACTTAGGTTATGTCCGGAACAAGTCTGGTGAATGTAGGTTAAGCCTGCGGGTGCGCGTTTCCCGTCTGTTGCGGGCATATGCTAATATCCGCGGCCTTCTATCTAGCCGGTTTGATGCACCATGAATGCTGAAACAGATTCCTTAACCCGCCAGCTGGCGTACGGCGCCGAACAGATGCAGATTGCCCTGACGGCAGAGCAGCTGGGTGCGTTACGTGCCTATCTGGATCTGCTGCAGAAGTGGAACAAAGCCTACAACCTGACCGCTATCCGCGAACCGGAGCGTATGGTGGCGCTGCATCTGCTCGACAGTCTGGCGGTGCATCCCTTTGTGCAGGAAGCGGACAATATTGCCGACGTCGGCACCGGGCCGGGGTTGCCGGGCATTGTGCTGGCGATTATGAACCCGCATAAAACCTTCACCCTGCTCGACAGTAACGGCAAGAAAACCCGTTTTCTGTTTCAGGCGCGCACCGCACTCGGGCTGGATAACGTGACCATAGTGAACGATCGGGTCGAGGCATATCATCCCCCCCGGCCTTTCGATATGATTGTCAGCCGCGCTTTTGCCTCGCTCGCCGATATGACCCACTGGTGTCAGCATCTGCGCGCTGAGCAGGGCTGCTTTCTGGCGATGAAAGGGCAATATCCACAGGATGAAATTGCCGCCATCGCCGACAAATTCCGCGTGGTGGCTTCCGATGCCATCAGCGTTCCCGGTGTGGAAGGCGAACGGCATCTGCTGCGCCTGCTGCCGGTTAATACCAACGATTGAAGGCGGATCGCCGTCAGGCACTGAAGGAAGCTGAGTTGTGAGCAAAGTTCTGGCAATTGCGAATCAGAAAGGTGGTGTCGGCAAAACCACGACTGCGGTGAATCTGGCCGCCTCGCTGGTGGCGACCAAGCGCCGCGTGCTGCTGGTGGACCTCGATCCGCAGGGCAACGCCACCATGGGCAGTGGTATCGACAAGCACGATCTGGATGTCTCTTTATACGATGTGCTGACCGGCAAATGCCGCACCGCCGCCGCGATTCAGAAAACCGAAGCGACGGCTGGCTTTGATCTGCTGCCGGCCAATGGCGATTTAACCGCTGCCGAAGTGGAGCTGATGGATCTGCCACGGCGCGAAAGCCGCCTGCGCGAGTCGCTGGCCGAAGTGCGCCCGGATTACGACTACATCCTGATCGACTGCCCGCCGTCATTGAATATGCTGACGGTCAACGCGCTGGTGGCGGCTCAGGGAGTACTTATCCCGATGCAGTGCGAGTACTACGCGCTGGAAGGTCTGAGTGCTCTGATGCAGACCATTGAGTCGATCAAGGCAACTTCTAATCCGAAACTGGAAATCGAAGGCCTGCTGCGCACCATGTACGATCCGCGTAACAGCCTCACCGTTGATGTTTCCACCCAGTTGATCAGCCATTTCGGCGACCGGGTGTATGGCACTGTGATTCCGCGCAATGTGCGTCTGGCCGAAGCGCCAAGCCACGGCGTGCCGGTGCTGAGTTATGACAAATCCTCGCGTGGTGCGGTTGCTTATCTGGCCCTGGCCGGAGAAATGAACCGCCGCACCCGTCAGGCCGCGACGGCCTGAAAGCTGAATAAGGTTATCTGAACGCATGACAAAGAAAAAACGCGGCCTTGGCCGTGGCCTCGACGCCCTGCTGACCAGCTCGCGGGCGGCCGCCGTCGCCACTCAGCCGGACAACGCAGAGAACATTGAAAGCAGTGTGCCGGCTGAGGCCGGTGAATTGCGTCACCTGCCGGTCGAGTGGATTCAGCCGGGCCAGTATCAGCCGCGCAAAGACATTCAGCCGGAAGCGCTGGAAGAACTGGCGGCCTCTATTAAAGCGCAGGGTCTGATGCAGCCGATTGTGGTGCGTCCGCTGGCCAGCGCCGATGATCGTTTTGAAATCATTGCCGGTGAGCGCCGCTGGCGCGCCTGCCAGCTGGCTCAGCTCGATACCGTTCCGGCTTTGATTCGTGATGTGGCCGACGATGCCGCCATCGCCATGGCGCTGATTGAAAATATTCAGCGCGAAGACCTGAATCCGATGGAAGAAGCCGCCGCTCTGCACCGTCTGCAACACGAGTTCGAACTGACGCAGATGGAAGTCGCCGAAGCGGTGGGTAAAAACCGCGCCACCGTTGCCAATTTGCTGCGTCTGATGAACCTGAACGAAGACGTAAAGCGCTTGCTCGAACACGGCGATATCGAAATGGGCCACGCCCGCGCCCTGCTCGGTTTAAGTGGTGGCCAGCAGAGCGAAGCCGCGGCGCAGGTGGTCAGTCGTACGCTGACCGTGCGTCAGACCGAAGCGCTGGTGCGTCATCTGCAGGAAGGTAAAACAGAGGATAAAAGTGCCAGCAAGCCCAATCCGGATATTCAGCGTCTGGAGCGTTTACTGGGTGATCGTCTGGGCGCCAAAGTGGCCATCAAGCACAGTGCCAAAGGCAAAGGCCAGTTGGTGATTAATTACACCAATCTGGATGAGCTGGACGGCATTCTGGCGCATATCAAGTAAGTCAGTCTGCAGCGGTGTTACGACTGTTAAGCAACAGCGAATGCCGCTCCCCTCCTTCGTTAAGTACCGACCAGACCGCAGCTTTCTGACCCTGACTGAACATCAGCAGGCTTTCGTCACGGGCCAGAGACATATAGTTCATAAACATATCGGCGCTGTCGCAGGTTGAGCTCGGGTGGGAGGGGTTCAGACCGCCGTAATTGCTGCTGCTCAGTGGTGTATCACTGATGCCGTCATCGACATTGCAACTCTCCTGTTCACCGGCGATGTGTTTCAGCCCCAGCCAGTGGCCGACTTCGTGGGCGGTGGTTTTGCCCAGATGCAGCCCCTGCTCCAGTGGCGGTTCTGTGCCAAAAGCCAAAGTGGCGATAAGCACACCATCTTCTTCCGCCGGGTCGCCGGGCAGGCTGGCGCGTCCGGCCAGCCCAACTTTGCCATGGTGGTCGCGCATATCACTGACCCAGATATTGAGATAGCGCTCCCGTGGCCAGGGGTCTTTACCACCTAAAGCGCTGTAATGCAGATAGCGATAACCCCAGCGGTATTCCTCCGGTGCCAGCTCAATATTCTGCGTGGTGCGGGTAATTCCGGTGGTTGGTTGCCCCTGCGGGTCGGTTGTGGCCAGTTCAAAGCGGATCTGCATATCGGCGATAAATGGCTGAAACTCTGCCGGCACCTGGCTCAGGTCATCATTCTGGCGGTTGAATGCACGGTTCAGTGCGGCTATCTGCGAGTGAACTTTAGCAACGCTGATACGGCTGTCATCAGACGCGGGATGCTCCATGACATGAACCACCACCGGAATGGTCAGGCCGGCGACAGGCGTGTCGGGGTTTTCTGGCTGTGGCGTAGGGCTCTGGGATGAGTTATTGTCGCCGCCGCAGGCACTGAGCAGCGATAGCAGCAGTAAGAGGATTCCCTTCTTCATTGGTTGTTCCGGACAAAAGCAAAAGGGGCAGCCTATGCATGTGAAGGGCGAATGCAAATGGCTATTGATAGAACTCTGTGTACCCTTCGGAGGCATAAACGTCAGGATGCCACGGGGCGTCTGAGAGTGGCGCTCAGGCAGCATTAAGTAAGTCATCACTTTCTTACGTAAGCCTGACAAATCCTGACGTTGGGACTCGCGCCGCTCAAACTGGCGCGGGATTCAGCCTTTGCCTGACCTGCATCATACCTATTGGTCGAATTATTCTCGTTTTGCCCCCCGGTTTCGGTTGAAGCTGAAGGGTCGAGCCAATATAATCACCGCGCCTTAAAATAGGCTGTTGCAGATTTTTGACCAATTGTGGGGCTAAGGATGACAGGCATACCGCGTCCTCCGGCCTACCGGATCGTGATTTTACAACTGATCCTGACGGTTCTGGCCGCATTGGTTGCCTGGTTGCATAGCGATGTAGCCGCCAAGTCGGCATTGTTGGGGGGCTTAACCTGCGCCCTGCCTAATGCGTACTTTGTCTGGCGTGCGTTCCGTTATAGCGGAGCCCGGTCTTCTGTACAGATCGTACAGTCGTTTTACCAGGGGGAATCCTGGAAATTTGTGCTGACGGCGCTGAGTTTTGCTGTGATTTTTCAGCGCGTCGAGCCTCTGAATGTTCTGGCACTGTTTGCTGCGTTCATAACAGTGCAGCTGGGCCATCTGGCCGCAGCAAAGATAGCTAATTTATAAACCTTTGGAATTGAGAGTGAACAATGGCTGGTAACTCCCAAGAGTATATCTCGCACCATTTAACCAATCTGACCTACGGCAAACTGCCTGCTGGTTATGTTCGTCATAATGCGGATGGTACTGAAACTGAACTGACTGAAGCGACCTGGACTATGGCTCACAGCGGCCAGGAAGCAGCAGATATGGGCTTTTCTGCGGTACACGTGGATTCCCTTGGCTGGTCTTTCGGTCTCGGCGCCATGCTGATGTTTTTGTTCTGGCGTGCTGCCAAAAAGGCCACCACTGCGGTGCCTACCGGCTTCCAGAACTTCGTGGAAATGATCGTCGAGTTTATCGACAACACCGTTAAGGAAGCATTCCATGGCAAAAATGCACTGGTTGCGCCTCTTTCCCTGACTATTTTTACCTGGGTCTTCATGATGAACTTCATGGATTTGATCCCGGTTGACGTGCTGCCAACCATTTTTGGTGCTTTGGGCGTTCACTACATGAAGGTTGTTCCTTCTACTGACGTGAACATCACCCTGGGTATGGCTCTGACTGTTTTTGCCATGATGATTTTCTACTCCATCAAGGTTAAAGGTATCGGCGGTTTTGTGGGCGAGCTGACGCTGCACCCATTCAATGCGAAAAACCCTGTTGTCCAGGCGCTGTTCATTCCGGTTAACTTCTTCCTGGAATCGATCGCACTGATCGCTAAGCCGATCTCTCTGGCACTGCGTTTGTTCGGTAACATGTATGCCGGTGAGATGATCTTCATCTTGATCGCGCTGATGTTCTCTGCTGGTGCTTTCCTCGGTCTGCTGGGCGGTGTCCTGCAGTGGGCCTGGGCTGTTTTCCACATTTTGGTGATCACACTGCAAGCGTTCATTTTCATGATGTTGACCATCGTGTATCTGAGCATGGCGCACGAAGATCATTAATTTTTTTAACCCTTAACTCACTAACTTAACTTCTATATTTGGAGATAACTATGGAACACGGTCTGGTATTCCTGGCTGCGGCTCTGATGATCGGTCTGGGTGCTCTGGGCACAGCAATCGGTTTTGGTCTGCTGGGTGGTCGTCTGCTGGAAGGTACTGCTCGTCAGCCTGAACTGGGTCCAATGCTGCAAGGTAAAATGTTCCTGATCGCTGGTCTGTTGGACGCCGTGCCAATGATCGGTGTTGGTCTGGGTCTGTACCTGATGTTCGCTGCCTAAGGGTTCATGTAACAACGAACTTCCTTAATCAATGAACATGAGGGCTCTGGCGTGAACATTAACGCGACTCTGATCGGCCAGATCATCACTTTCGCTATCTTCGTGTGGTTCTGCATGAAGTTTGTATGGCCTCACCTGCTGGGTGCTATGCAAGAACGCGAAAAGAAAATTGCCGATGGTCTGGACGCAGCTAACCGTGCCGAACGTGACCTGGAACTGGCTCAGGAAAAAGCCGCTTCCCAGCTGCGTGAAAGTAAAGAAAAAGCTGCTGAAATCATCGAACAGGCTAACAAACGCGCTAACCAAATCGTCGACGAAGCTAAAGAAGCTGCTCGCGCCGAAGGTGAGCGTCTGGTAGCTGCTGCTCAAGCTGAAGTTGAGCAAGAGGTGAACCGCGCTAAAGAAGTTCTGCGCAAGCAGGTGTCTGAGCTGGCCGTGGCCGGTGCAGCCAAAATTCTTGGTAAGTCAGTTGATGCAGCCGCTCACTCTGAGCTGCTGAACCAATTAGCTGACGAGCTGTAAGCGAGGTTTCCATGGCTGAATTAACAACTCTCGCTCGGCCATACGCCAAAGCGGTGTTTGCTGAAGCAAGTGAGAAAGGTGCATTGGACGCCTGGTCTGCGGACCTGGCATTACTGGCAGCCTGTGTTGCCGATGCCGATATGGCAAAAGTACTGGTGCATCCGTCTCTGACTGCGCAACAGCAGGCACAGGCTTTAACCGACGTATGTGGCGACAAGCTGAATGAAGCAGCCAAAAACCTGGTAGCCGTTCTGGCGGAAAACAAGCGCCTGATGCTGGTGCCTGAAATCGCAGCTCTGTATGAAGAGCTGAAAGCCCAGTTGCAGAACACGGTTGACGTAGTCGTCACCTCCGCGTTCGAACTGAGCAATGAGCAGGCCGATAAACTGGCACAGGCCCTTAAAGCCAAACTGCAGTGTGATGTACGTTTGACCAGCGAAGTCGATGAGTCTCTCATCGGTGGCGCCATCATTCGTGCCGGGGACTTGGTAATCGACGGCTCCGTAACCGGTAAGCTGTCAAAATTAGCCGAAGCGATGAAATCCTAGTTTGAGGGACGATGCATGCAGCAACTGAATCCATCTGAGATCAGTGAAGTCATCAAAAAACGCATCGAAAATCTCGATGTGACTTCACAAGCCCAGAACGAGGGCACCGTCGTATCTGTATCTGACGGTATCGTTCGTATTCACGGTCTGGCTGACGCCATGTACGGTGAAATGATTGAATTTGAAGGCGGCGTATACGGCCTGGCAATGAACCTGGAGCGTGACTCCGTTGGTGCCGTTGTTCTGGGCGAATACAAAGGTCTGGCTGAAGGTCAGACTGCCAAATGTACTGGCCGTATTCTGGAAGTACCAGTTGGTGAAGCCCTGCTGGGTCGCGTAGTCGACACTCTGGGTAACCCGATCGACGGTAAAGGTCCGATCGAAACCAACCTGACTGCTCCGATTGAACGTGTTGCGCCTGGCGTAATTGCACGTCAATCCGTTGATCAGCCAGTTGAAACTGGTTACAAAGCGGTTGACTCCATGGTGCCGGTAGGCCGTGGCCAGCGTGAGCTGATCATTGGTGACCGTCAGACTGGTAAAACTGCGATGGCTATCGACGCCATCATCAACCAGAAAGGCTCTGGTATTAAGTGTATCTACGTTGCTATCGGTCAGAAGCAATCTTCTATCGCTAACGTAGTACGCAAACTGGAAGAACACGGCGCGATGGAACACACCATCATCGTCGCGGCAGGCGCGTCAGATCCGGCAGCAATGCTGTTCCTGGCTCCTTACGCCGGTTGTGCGATGGGTGAATACTTCCTGGATCGTGGTGAAGACGCTCTGATCGTTTATGACGATCTGACCAAGCAGGCATGGGCATATCGTCAGATCTCCCTGCTGCTGAAGCGCCCGCCAGGCCGTGAAGCTTACCCAGGTGACGTATTCTACCTGCACTCCCGTCTGCTGGAGCGCGCATGTCGCGTTAACCCAACTTACGTTGAGCGCATGACTAACGGTGAAGTGACAGGCAAAACCGGTTCTTTGACCGCTCTGCCAATCATTGAGACTCAGGGCGGTGACGTTTCGGCGTTCGTACCGACCAACGTGATCTCTATTACTGACGGTCAGATCTTCCTGGAAACCAACCTGTTCAACTCCGGTATCCGTCCGGCGATGAACGCGGGTATCTCTGTATCCCGTGTAGGTGGTGCTGCACAGACCAAGATCATCAAGAAACTGGGCGGTGGTATCCGTCTGGCTCTGGCTCAGTACCGTGAACTGGCGGCTTTCGCTCAGTTTGCATCGGACCTGGACGAAGCGACTCGCGAACAGTTGGAACACGGCCGTGCCGTTACCGAACTGATGAAGCAGAAGCAGTACGCGCCAATGTCCACCGCTGAGATGGGTCTGGTGATCTACGCTGCGACTGAAGGCTTCCTGAAAGACGTTGACGTGAACAAGATTCAAGCGTTTGAAGCTGCTCTGCTGAGCTACGCCAACAGCGTTTACGCTGAACTGATGGCGAAGATCAATGTGAAGGGCGACTACAACGATGAAATCGCCGCCGGTCTGAAAGAGTGTATTGAGAAATTCAAGAGCACTCAGACCTGGTAAGTCCGGTGCTGGCGGCCCGGCAACGGTAGCCGCCAGCTGGATTCACTCAACGTAGGGCAGCTAAATGGCAGTCGGAAAAGAGATTAAAGAGCAGATTACGAGTGTAAAAAGCACGCAGAAAATTACTTCAGCAATGGAAAAAGTTGCTGTAAGTAAGATGCGTCGCGCTCAGCTGCGCATGCAGGAGAGCCGTCCATACGCGGATAAAATCCGTGATGTGATTGGTCATCTGGCAAATGCGACATCTGAATATCGTCACCGTTATCTGCAAGACCGCGAAATCAAGCGTGTTGGTTATATCGTGGTGTCTTCCGACCGTGGCTTGTGTGGCGGCTTGAACAACAACCTGTTCAAGCGTGTTGCACAGCAGTCCAAAGAGTGGAAGAACAAAGGTGTGGAAGTTGACTTCTGCGCTATCGGCTCCAAAGCCGGTCTGTTCTTCAACAGCTTTGGCGGCAACGTAGTAGCCTCCCAGTCTCATCTGGGAGATGCTCCTGAGTTGGCGAGCCTGATCGGAGCGGTAAAAGTGATGCTGGACGCATTTGACAATGGTCAGATTGATCGTCTGTACATCATGCATAACCGTTTTGTGAACACCATGACCCAATCGCCAGAAGCGGTGCAGTTATTGCCCCTGAAGGCACAACAAGACGATTCACTGAAACACCATTGGGACTACATCTACGAGCCTGATGCCAAAGAGATCCTCGAAGGTCTGTTGGTACGCTACGTAGAATCTCAGGTGTATCAGGGTGTGATTGAAAACAACGCCTGTGAGCAGGCCGCGCGTATGCTGGCGATGAAAAACGCCACCGATAACGCTGGCGGCATGATCAAAGAGCTGAACTTGCTGTATAACAAAGCTCGTCAGGCAGCAATCACCCAGGAAATTTCAGAAATCGTTAGCGGTGCCGCGGCCGTTTAAGGCCCGGGAACACAGGTTTTAAGGTTAAGAGGAACCGAATATGAGCGGACGTATCGTACAGATCATCGGCGCCGTTATCGACGTGGAATTCCCACGCGACGTGGTGCCTAAGGTCTACGACGCCCTGACCGTAGATGGTACTGAGACAACCCTCGAAGTTCAGCAACAGCTGGGCGACGGCGTAGTTCGTACTATTGCGATGGGCTCGACAGAAGGTCTGAAACGTGGCCTTCCTGTAACAAACTCTGGCGCTCCAATCTCTGTACCTGTTGGTATCGAGACTCTGGGTCGCATCATGGACGTGCTCGGCCGTCCAATCGACGAATGTGGTCCTATCGGTGAGAAAGAAGTTGCTTCTATTCACCGTGCAGCACCAAGCTTCGACGAACAAGCAGCAAGCACCGACTTGCTGGAAACTGGTATCAAAGTAATCGACCTGGTTTGTCCATTCGCTAAGGGTGGTAAAGTGGGTCTGTTCGGTGGTGCCGGTGTTGGTAAGACTGTAAACATGATGGAACTGATCAACAACATCGCTAAGGCACACTCCGGTTTGTCTGTATTCGCCGGTGTTGGTGAGCGTACCCGTGAAGGTAACGACTTCTACTACGAAATGGCGGAATCCGGTGTTGTAAACCTGGACGACAAAGTCAAATCCAAAGTAGCAATGGTTTACGGTCAGATGAACGAACCCCCAGGCAACCGTCTGCGTGTGGCTCTGACAGGTCTGACTATGGCTGAAAAATTCCGTGACGAAGGTAAAGACGTACTGTTGTTCGTAGACAACATCTACCGTTACACCCTCGCGGGAACCGAGGTATCTGCACTGTTAGGCCGTATGCCTTCAGCGGTAGGTTACCAGCCAACGCTGGCAGAAGAGATGGGCGTTCTGCAGGAACGTATTACTTCTACCAAGACTGGCTCTATTACTTCGGTACAGGCCGTATACGTACCTGCGGATGACTTGACTGACCCAAGCCCGGCGACCACGTTCGCTCACTTGGACTCAACCGTCGTACTGTCACGTGATATCGCCTCTAAAGGTATCTACCCAGCGATCGACCCACTGGATTCCACCTCTCGTCAGCTGGATCCACTGGTCATCGGTAACGAACACTACGACGTAGCTCGTGGCGTTCAGGGTGTTCTGCAGCGCTATAAAGAGCTGAAAGACATCATCGCGATTCTGGGTATGGACGAACTGTCCGACGAAGATAAGCAGCTGGTAGCCCGTGCACGTAAGATCGAGCGTTTCCTGTCTCAGCCATTCCACGTGGCCGAGATCTTTACAGGTGCGCCTGGTAAGTACGTGTCTCTGAAAGAAACCATCCGTGGTTTCCAGGGCATCCTCAATGGTGAATTCGATGACCTGCCAGAACAAGCGTTCTACATGGTTGGTACCATCGACGAAGCTATCGAGAAAGCCAAGAAAATGTAACTTGGGCGGGTCAGGGAGCGAGTAGTGTAGTCCGCTCCCCGGCCTCCTCAGTCTGAGGGAAAGATTATGGCGATTACCGTCCACTGCGATATCGTCAGCGCCGAAGAGAATCTGTTCTCTGGCCTGGTAGAGCGTGTTGTGGCGTCCGGTGTACTGGGTGATCTGGGTATTGAACCCGGCCACGCAGCGCTGCTGACCCCACTGAAACCAGGTCCGGTCCGTATTGTTAAGCAAAACGGCGAAGAAGAGGTTGTTTACGTCTCTGGCGGTTATCTGGAAGTTCAGCCCAATACAGTAACCGTACTGGCTGATACGGCGGTGCGCGCAAGCGACATCGACGAAGCAGCGGCTATGGAAGCTAAGAAACACGCTGAGCAGGCGATTGAGAATCAGGGTGCAGACTTTGATTACTCTCGTGCGCTTACTCAGTTGGCAGAAGCTGCGGCTCAGCTGCGTACCATCCAGCAGATCCGCGCAAAACTCGGCAAGCATTAAGCTTTTCTGGTTTCTGCAAAAGAAACCCACCCTGCAGAAATGCAGCGTGGGTTTTTTTATGCCTGCTGGAACGCAGGTGCTGCGTGCATAACTATGGCCAGCAGATCCGCGCAAAACTCGGCAAGCGCCACCTGGCTCCCACGCTCTGCGTGGTAGCCCTTGCTGGCACAGCTGCATTCCCACGCAGAGCGTAGGAACGAGGAAAAAACTCGGCAAGCACTAAGCTTCCTTGTTTGGCTGCAAAAGAAACCCACTCTGTAGAAATGCAGCGTGGGTTTTTTTATGCCTGCTGGAATACGCAGCGTGCTGCGTGTATACACGAGTGCCAGAAGATCCGCGCTAAGCCCGGCAAGTATTAGGCTATCCGGTTTCAGCGCAGCAATCTTTTAGTAAACACTTGCACTTTATAAATATAAAAATAATGATTTGCATTAATTATTATGCGTGTTTTTACTAAGGAAAGTTTATGTTCAGTGTTGTTTGCCGTTGGTCTTTAATTTTTGCTGCAGGGCTGCTACCGCTGGCTGCGGTTGCTTCTGATGACCCTGTGCGTCTGTATCTCGGAATGGGGTGGGGTACAGGTGATGGCTCGCACGACTGGGAATACAGTAACCAGAAAATCAGTACCACACATTACGATCAGGATATAAAAGATTTTAAGTTAGGCATTATGTTTTCCCCGGCAGTACGGCTGGAGTTTGCCAGAACACAGGTCGATATGGATGTCGACACATCGCGGAATGATCTGAGCGGTATGGATCTGAATCTGTTTTTCAGCGTCGGCAATAAACCTGTCCGGCCTTACTTAACCGTCGGTCTTGGGTCCTACGATTACGACGATACTGCCTCTCTGGTGGCAGGAGATGATGACCTGAGCGGTACGGCCGTCAATATTGGCGTTGGCATCTTTGCTCCTCTGAGCGAGCATGTGGAACTGGACATTGGCTATCAGGAAAAACGTATTGAATGGCAGGAAATGGAATCAGTGACTAACGATGAGCGCTTAAATGTGTCGACTCGTATGAATTACTTCAATACAGGATTGCGCATTATTTTCTGAATGGCTTTCATTGAGTGAGGCGGAGTATGTACTCCGCCGCTGTCGCTTTACTCCTCAAACAATCCCTTCACGGCAAACAGGTCATCGTACTGCGCCTGTTGTTTCTGCGCTTTGGCCTGGAAGGTTTTCATCATATCGGTCGGGCGGAACATGCCCGACTGCCAGGTCGCCATATAGCGCAGGCTGTCTTCAACGCTGTGGTCACGGCTGTAATTCAGCATCTCTTTGCAGCCACTGACCGCCAGTGGCGAGTGTTTGGCAATTTCAGCTGCAATGCTCAGTACGCCGTCGAGCATGGCTTGCTGGGATCCATACACTTCATTAACAAAGCCCAACGCCTTAGCTTCCTGCGCGCTGAATTTACGCCCGGTATAGGCCAGTTCGCGTACCACACCCTGCGGCATCAATTTTGGCAGGCGCTGTAAGGTGCCAACGTCGGCGGTCATGCCCAGTTCGGTTTCTTTGATGGTGAAGTAGGCATCGGCGGAGCAGTAGCGGGAGTCGGCTGCGCAGACCATATCCAGCGCACCACCGATACAACCACCCTGAATGGCCGCCAATACCGGTAAACGGATCTGCTCCAGTGAGCTTAAGGTATCCTGCAATTGCATCACGACACGACGCAGATTCTCGGCCATACGCCCGGCGTCGCCGGTCATTGGCACCGCTTTCGGATTGGTGAACACGCCCAGATCCATACCGGCGGAGAAGTGCTTGCCGGTCGAAGAAATCACAATCACCCGCGCATCGGTCTGGGCCTCAATGGCACGCATACATTGCGGCAGCTCCAGCCAGAAAGCCTGGTTCATGGAGTTCAGGGCATCGGGGCGACACAGTTGAACGTGAGCAATGTGATTTTCGACGCTGACGTTAAAGCTCTGGAATTCAGGCAGGGCACTCATAGCAGATCCTTGTGATTGTCTGATGGCAGTTGTTATTGATTATGTTGACGCCGTCAATATAGGGTGAGGCTGTGTGGCAGGTCAAATAAGCGGCTGACTCCAGTGTGGAATCGCATGGTACTCTTATTGCTCTTGTGAATACTGCCGGGCCAGTGCATGCAGAAAATGAATCTTTCCCGTGTCGACCTGAACCTCTTTGTGGTCTTCGATGTGATTTACCGCGAGGGCAATCTGACCCGCGCCAGCGAGCAGCTGAATCTGTCGCAACCGGCGGTCAGTCATGCGCTGGGGCGTCTGCGTGAACGCTTTGATGACCCACTGTTTGAGCGCTCCGGCAAGGGCATGACTCCGACGCCGCTGGCGAAGGCGATTATTGGTCGTGTCAGAGCGGCGTTGCAGGATCTGGAATCGACCCTGACTGAAGGGCTGGCCTTTGATCCTGCCCAGGCCAGCCGTGTGTTTACTCTGGCTTCCCGGGATGTGATGGAAGCCACAGCGCTACCATTGTTAATGGCGCGCCTGCAACAACAGGCGCCGGGCATTCAGTTGCGCAGCGTGAGGGTGGCGCGGCGTGATATGGAAAGCGCGCTGTCATCCGGACAGATCGATTTTGCCGCCGATGTGTTGCTGCCCGTTGGTGATGATATTGAGCATCAGGCGATTGGCGAAGAGCAGCTGGTTGTGGCAATGCGCAACGGGCATCCGCTACAGGGAAATACGTGGAATCTGGATAGCTACCTGAGTGCCCGTCATGTACTGGTTTCCAGCCGCGCAGAAGGCCCGGGGGTGGAAGACTTCGCTCTGACGCGTTTGGGTAAGGTGCGGCAGGTCGCTTTGCGCTGCCAGAATTATTACGCCGCGATTCAGGTGATGCAGCAGACCGACCTGCTGCTGACATTGCCCGGCAGTTTTGCCAGAAGCATGGCCACCCGGCAGCCCGATTTCACCGTGTTACCATTACCACTGCCTCTGGCACCGTTAGAGATGCATCTGTACTGGCACCGTAAGGCCAGCCGTGATCCGGCGGTTATGTGGCTGAAGGAGCAGATGGCCGGGCTGATGCCCGGCGCAGTATCGGGTTAGGGCAGGGTCAGTGTTGTGCTGTAGCTGCCGGTGGCGGCAGGAGAGCTGCTGCTGCCACTGACATACGCGGAGGCTGAGTCCAGATCTGCACTCAGAATCAGCTGGAGATTATCGGCGGTTGTTGTCAGGTTGCCGAGAGCTTCGGACTGGGAAATCAACTTCACGCTGCCGCTATCCCGTGCCAGTGCACTTTTCAGGTTGCCGTTCTGCTCTGTCAGAAAAAGCAGGCCAAGGCCGCTGCTGCTTCGGGTCTGAAGTTGCTGAATCAGCTCGCTGGCTGCCGGAGCCTCGCCGCATTCCTGTGTTCCGCTCAGCTCCAGCGTCTGTACCAGGCAGTACACCGGCTGATTCGGCTCATCAATGTTGACGCCATTGTATTGGATGGTGAGGGAGTGCTGGCCAAGGGGAGCGGTGCTGTCTGATATTTTAATGGCCGCAGTACTCTGACCACTGAAACGGGTCTCACCAAAGCCGGTTGTGTAACCCGCTAAAGCCTGTCCTGCCATTTTGCTGTTACTGGTCAGCGTAAAAAATTGCGACTCATTGCCGTTAGAGTTGCTGTACAGAGGTAAAGAGAAAGCGGCCGTTGTATCTGGCAAGGTTTGGAACGTGCTGCTGCCTGCGGCGCAGTTGGCAACTTCCAGAGTGCCGGCATTGTCGCGGATTACAAAGACACTTTTGCGGCGGATATGCCTGGTTTCCTGCTCGGTAGGGATGCGTGGTATCTGCGTGCGTACATAGTCACTGACCATCACCCAGGTGCCGGTCAGGTCGGTATTCAGCTCGGTACGTTCGCTGTAGGCGGACAGGTCATAGGCCGCCGCTGCTGCAGTGTTGCCCAGTGTCTGAGTCGGATTAACCTCTGCTGGCGGCTGATAACCGCAATCGGGGTCGGTCGGATCACCACCGTCACCAGGATCTCCACCGTCACCAGGATCACCACCGTCGCCAGGATCACCACCGTCGCCAGGATCACCGCCGTCGCCCGGATCACCGCCGTTACCGGGATCACCGCCGTCGCCCGGGTCAGCACCATCGCCACCGGGATTGTTGTCGGGAGCAGAGCTGTGGCCGGAGTTGCCGTCGCCACCGCAGGCGGCCAGCAACAGCATCAGGGAGAAGGCGAGTAAATGGCGCAAAGCATTGTCCTTATCATTATTTTGTACAGAGCCTAATGTTGTACGCTGGTTCTGTAAATGCAGATCAGGATGCTTTGCCTGTTGTTTACGCGCCGGAGCAGTCAGCGCGCACTATGGCGGTCGGCTTACCAGCTTTTATACGGCAGGAATTTACCATTCAGGGTCAGCAGAACGCGGTCGCCTTTCGGGTCTTCGATTTTGTCGACTTCCATAGAAAAATCGATGGCGCTCATGATGCCGTCGCCGAATTTCTCCTGAATCACCTCTTTCAGTGTCTCGCCGTAGACGCCGACAATTTCGTACAGCCGGTAAATCAGCGGATCGGTGGGAACGGCCTGATCCCAGATTTTGGTGGGATAAGCGGCGAGGGCATTGCTGATTTCGCTGCCCAGCCCCAGGTAGTCGCTGATCGCGGCGGCTTTATCGGCAGGCGCACTGTTCATACCCAAACAGGCTGAGGTCAGCCAGACCGGCGACATGCCCAGGTCTTTGCCCATTTGCTCCCAGCTCAGACCCTTGCTGAGTTTGGCGGCGATGATGGTTTCCGTCATGGTGACTTTATCCATAAATAACTCCTGCTTCTGATTAAGGCGCCCGAGCGCATAAATGCTCTGCCTGGGTGCGTTTTCTGTCTTCAGACACCGGCAGAGGATGATCAGCAGGGAGTTAGCAAGGCGGGTGCCATTCAGCCCAGATACTGCGGATAGAGGTGAGCGGCGGTTTCGGCCACGATGGCGTGGCGGCGGGCGAGGCGTTCATGGTCGCGGTCATAGCCACCGCCAATCACGGTTGCCACCGGAATGTGGCGGCGCAGGCAATGACTGAGTACCAGCTCATCGCGCTGTTGTACGCCGGCCCAGCTGATATTCAGATGACCCAGCTCGTCTCCCTGCCAGACATCGGCGCCGGCATCGTACAGCACCAGATCGGGCTGCTGCTCGTCCAGTAACCGCAGCAGGGTGTTTTCCACCACTTCCAGATAGGGCTGATCGCTCAGATGCTGATCCAGACCGATGTCCAGATCGCTGGCGGATTTGCGGAACGGAAAGTTTTTCTCGCAGTGAATCGAGCAGGTAAAGGCCCGTGGCTCACTGGCCAGTATGGCGGCGCTGCCATCGCCCTGATGCACATCCAGATCGAAGATCAGTATTTTGCTGACTTCACCCTGTGCCAGCAGCGTCAGAGTACTGTAGGCCAGATCATTGAGCAGGCAGAAACCGGAGCCAAAATCGCGGTGGGCATGGTGTGTCCCGCCAGCCAGATGACAGGCCATGCCGTGCTGCAGCGCCAGCCGGGCGGTCAGCAGGGTGCCGTTGGGTGCGGTCAGGGTGCGGTCGATTAAGCCCTGGCTCCAGGGCAGGCCGATACGGCGCCAGGCCTTCGGGTCCAGTGACTGATCACAGAGCATGGCCAGATACTCCGGAGCATGGGCGATGCTGAGGTCGCTGAGTGTTGCAGCTTCAGGGCGGAACAGGTTATTGCGGCCGATCAGTCCCTGTTGCCGGCAATAATCGTGCAGGCGCACAAACTTCGACATCACAAAACGGTGCTGTTCGGGAAAGGGGCAGGAGTAGTTGGGGTGGTATACCAGTGGCAGCACAGCGTTCAGTTAATGACCGGAAGATGCCCTATTGTGCCGCACAAATTCAATGAACTCATCTTCCGCCAGTGGCCGGCTGAACAGATAGCCCTGATATTCACAGCAGCCCCGGTTCTGCAGATATTCGCGCTGGGCCTCATGCTCGACCCCTTCCGCAATGATCTCCATGCCGAGGTTTTGTCCCATCTGGATGATGGAGTCGACAATCCGTGCAGGGCGCTGACTGTCCTCGATATCCATCACAAATGAGCGGTCGATTTTCAGTTTGTGCAGCGGCAGGTGCTGCAGGTAGCTGAGGGATGAATAACCGGTGCCGAAATCGTCCAGCGCAAAGGTAAAGCCCAGGCTGCTCAGGCGCTCCATTTTACTGCGGATAATCTCTTTATCGCCGAGGAAAATACTCTCGGTAATTTCCAGCTCCAGTTGTGCTGAGCAGAGAGAGTGGCTGTTGACCTGAGCAGTAACGTAATGCTCGAAGTTCTCGTCCATAAACTGCGCCGGACTGATATTCACCGCGAGGCGGCGAAAGCTGTCGGGTAACCGGTTTTCCTGTCGCCAGCGTTTCAGAACACGGCAGCTTTCCGTCAGAATCCACTGCCCCAGCGGCAGAATCAGGCGGGTTTCTTCGGCGGCACGGATAAACACATCGGGGCTGACCGGCGTGCCGCGGTTATTCCAGCGGCACAGAACTTCGGCTCCGGTAATTTCACCGTGGTCGTTGAGTTGTGGCTGGAATACCAGGGTAAACGCCCGCTGCTGGATGGCCTGATGCAGGTCGTTATACAGATTCAGCTTATCCTGCGTTTCCTGCTGCATATTCTGGGTGTAGATACTGATGCCGCTGCGCCCCTGCGCCTTGGCATGGTACATCGCGGTATCGGACTGGCGGACCAGATCGGTTGCTTCATCCTGATCCGCAGGAAATACGGCAATACCGATACTGGCCGACAGATGGAAACAATGAATATCGATATTGAACGGTTGGCGGATCGCCGCCAGCAGGCGTTCGGCACAGTCGCTGCCATACTGCGCGGCAGCTTCCGGCGTGTCAGCCAGTTCATCAAGCAGCACCAGGAATTCATCGCCGCCCAGACGCGCGGTCAGGTCTTCATCGCGTACCAGTTGATTCAGACGCTCACCCATTTTCACCAATAATTTGTCGCCAACCGGGTGGCCCAGCGAGTCGTTGATGTTCTTGAAATGATCGAGGTCGATAAAAAGCACCGTGCCGAATTTGCCCACCCGGCGGGCATGGGCCATTTTTTTCTCAATATGCAGCAGGGCAAAGCGGCGGTTGGCGAGGCGGGTAAGGGAGTCGAAATTAGCCTGATACTCGATCTGTTGTTGTTTGCGTTTGACCTCAGAAATATCACGGATCAGCCACAGCAGGCCATTCACCAGCGGCTGGCCTTCGTCGTTCTGACTCAGTAGTGGCGTCATGCGCGACTCGATATAAAAGTCTTCGTGGCGGAACTCGGTTATTTCTATATCTTGCGATATCAGTGCCTGATCGCGGCTCTCGGTAACGCGCTCTGCTACCTGTGGCTGTAACCAGCAGGTGAAAGGCTTTCCGGTAAGGTCGGCATGCAGGGCTGGCAGCTGACTTTCGAGGCTGCCATAGCGGCCACGGATAATGCCGTCGTTATCGAGCAGAAAAGCCACATCCGGGAAGGCCCGGGTAAAGGCCTGATCACGCATATGCTGCTCACGGATCTGCTGCATGGAGTGTTGCAGGTGCAGGCTGAGATTGTTGAACGCGCCTTCCAGATGAGCAAATTCGGATGATGAGCCGGAATGAATGGTCTGGCCCAG